>DTSC01000096.1:0-13406 GCA_012965625.1 Flavobacteriales bacterium
CCATGTACGCTGCAGACCGCTCTAGTATAAACACCTTATCTCAGGCCATTGATATTTGCACAGATTTAGGGGAAGGAATTGGTATTGCAGTCGACGTCTATCACGTTTGGTGGGATCCTGAATTAGAAAAACAGCTTGAAAGGGCCGGAAGCAGAAACCTCATCCTGGGCTACCACGTTTGCGATTGGCTGGTACCTACAGAAGATCTGCTGCTCGACCGGGGTATGATGGGTGATGGTATTATCGACCTAATAAAGATTCGCCAATGGGTAGAGAAAACAGGATATGACGGATGTATAGAGGTAGAGATCTTTTCATAAGGAACTTACCGCTTATTCTTTTGCTTACTATCGTAGAATAATAGAAATATAATCCCTTCCCAAAATCATTTGTATTCACCTTAATAGATCTGCCGTTAATAGCATTATCAAAGACCAATTTACCTTGTGCATTGTATATGGAAAGCTGGGCTTGAATTTGCTCAAATTGGAAATTAATATGGTCCTTTGCAGGATTAGGGTATGCCATTATTGAATTACTATTTACAAGTTCTAATATGCTTATTGCCGGTGTTGTACAACCTGTTGCTGCTAAATTTGATGGAGACCATAATGTAATTCTGGATGGCAGGTTTAAAGCGGCTGTCATTCTGTCGACCTGGCCTTCCGTGAACATCTTTTTACAATCATGGTTATAATCCATGTAATTTTCTCCATTGGTAGAAACAATGCAGCTTAGATCATTATTCGTACACCCTGAGAGCTCTATTGCTCCTCCTAATGTTGGCGGCGTGTCATCTACATAATCTCCAGGGCTGTCGCAACCATTTTGAAACGTGTGACGGAGATTGAGCCAATGCCCTGCCTCATGTGTTCCCACAGAAGCCCAATCTTGTCCGGGAATAAGCTCAGAATGACTGCCATAACCCCACCGTATAGAGCTGTAAAAAATGCCACCTGCATTATTATTAGAGCCAGTGGTACTTGGATAATATGCATAGGCGGTGAAAAGTGAAGGACTGCCACCTGTATACTTGGGTAAATAGATATTCAGGTATTTATAATTATCCCAGGCATATTGAAATAAGTCTGGAATATTGAGCATTGCAAGCGAGTCTTCATAGTAAATTACCCCGGGAGTAGAATTGCCATTAGGGTCAAGAGAAGCAAGGCAAAATTGTATGCCTAAAGTACCTTTTATACTGTCAAATTCAGGATCTATTGTATTCCAGTCATCATTTAAACCATTAAAATCGGTGTTAAGGATATCAATTCCTGATTGAACTTGGGCAGAGTCAATTTTTCCATCATCGCCAAAATGGAAAACATGAAGGACAACAGGTATTGTATATTGAGCAGTACTTTGTTGTGCATTATTTTTGGCACGCTCCATCACTATCTGTTTTACAAATGCTTTGGTGAAATCCTCGTTATCCTCAATTTCCAACAGTGCTTTCGGGTTATTCTCAAGATGCCTTGCCAGGATCTCATCTGCAGAGCATGGTGAAACCGGCGTGTTATTTTGGGCTTTTACAATAGATGTAAATAAAGTTAACCAGACCAGAATGGAATAAGATATCTTCATAGTTTATAAATTCTATTTAATGGCTGTTAAGGTCCTGTATAATAATGGCATTGCCATTTTACATTAATCTGTGTTTGGACTTCTAATTTACAAAATCCAGCGGAACTACGATGTTTTGGATAGGCAAGTCCTGGCATGTATAATTGCAAACAGCAGCACCTTTTACTTCAGATACAAGTCCCTCCCTTTCACTAGAGCCTCTATCTTAGCATCCACTATTGTCCGGTCCAGCATCCAAAAGCCACAATCAGGGTGAATGTACTTGATCCTTTCAGGCCCCAGGATGCTTCCTATCCGATCGAGATCTCTTGCAATGTTATCCGGCGTTTCCACTTCGCTGGACTTGATATCCACCACACCAATTCCCAGGCCTAGTTCTGATTTCAGCCCTTTGAATACTTCAATTTCATCAGCCGGCCTGTTCTTGCATTCCAAGACTACGTGATCGGCGTGAAGTCCGTCAAAATATCTCAAGAGCTTATCCCATGTGCCCGTCTGTACCCGCTTTCCTGCATAATTACCAAAACACAGGTGCACGGCGCCACTTGTTTTTATGCTGTCCAAAACCATATTGATTGCTGCCAACGCCCATTCCCACTCTTCAGGATGACCAGGGAGGTTGGCTTCGTCGACCTGGATCACATCGGCATCCAGCTGAGCGGCTTGCTCAGCCAATACTTCTGCAAAAGCCATTGCAATTTTATCTGTTGAGCCATAGTGCTTATCCGCTACCGTTTTTGACAACATATGCGGTCCGGTCATCGTGAACTTAGTGGGTTTTGTTGCCGTATCAGTCAATTTTCTGCACGGACTTACCAGGTCCAAAGAACCAGGTCCAATTGGACCTTCTACAATGCCTGGGGAAGTTTTGCGGAATTTCATTCCCTCTCGTTCGTTGTATTCATCGCGTTCATTGGTGCTCAATTCAGATCGGATCCCTGTCATGGGTCCAATGAAATAATCGATCATGCCATTTGTCTCGGGATGGTCACTATCAAACCGGTAAAGCTCCCCATCGCAAACCAGGTCAAGCCCCAAGTCTTCTAATCTTTTGATCACTTTCTGGGAAGCATCCTTGAGCTCCTGCATGGTAGGAAGGTCAGGCATCCAACCACGGATGGTATATGATCCAACAACGGTGGTTTTTATCAGGGGTTCGTTCGTCATTCAGATTTGCTTTAAATTTGTATTCGCTGAACTTAAGTGTAAGATTAGGCACAAAGTTAATTCATTCCTGAATGATGTAGCTATAAGCAAGTCTTTTACAAATGCAAGTATGACAAGGAAAATTCTAACACTGCTGGTTGTATCAATAGCATTGGTGCTTTTAGGATGCTCGAAATCAAAAGTAAAAACGGAAATTGAGTATGAGCTCTTTTCCGAGTTGGCTATTTCAAATGCTGAAGATGGCTACTTTAAGAAATATTTTGGAGAGAGCAACGGTGCTTTATTAGTAGCAGTGGTAACTTTACCGACAGTGGACAAGATCTGGGGAGCCGCTGCTGGTAATTTAATTCATGCGGTTAAAGAAGATGGAAGTTCGACCGCCTTTCATTTTGATGGTAATTCAGATGCTACTTGTGTTTCGTACGATGATATAATGTACGTCATGGGAGGTGTCTCACCTGATGGAATCTCCGACAAAGTATTTAGCTTGACCTGGAATGGCGAGGAGGTGATAACAGTACCTTTCACAAGCTTACCAATTCCGATCCGAGGTGGCACTGCAACTGTTATCGATGGCAAGATCTATATGCTGGGCGGAACCTTGGGAAATACCAAAACCAATACTCACTTATTCTGCATTGACTTGACAAAAGAAGGAACTGGCTGGCAAGATCTTGGTGAGACACCGAAGCTATTTGAGAACCCAAAGATCATAGTCCAGTCAGGCGCTATCTATGTCTTTGAAAACCCCAAAGGTGCCTCCATTCCTGAAAGATCTTATGCGTATCGTGCAGCATCTCAGGAATTCCTCGATGCAGGATGGTTTGGGTTTTTATCAGATGTGGTTCATGCAAAAGTGATAGAGGGATTTGCTGCCGGGCAGTCTGGCATGGTCCTTCTGTCTCAGGCTGATGAGCAATTTCGCTGGGGATTATACAATACGGTGACAGATGTTCAGCATGATCTTGAAGGTATAGGAGATAAGCAGCAGCTAAAGAATATAACAAAGTTCAATGGCCAGGTGTATGGATTGGATCAAGGGGAAGTCCTAAGTATTTATAAAGTCCGTTTGGTGCCTGGGACTTCGCAGCTATCATTGTTGGATTACCTGATGCTCTTGCTCTACTTAGGCGCCCTAATCACAATAGGGTTTTTCTTTTCAAAGAAAACCAAAACAACAAAGGATTATTTTCTGGGCGGCCGCAAAATCCCTTATTGGGCAGTGGGGATCAGCTTATATGCAACGGGAACAAGTGCCATAAGTTTCTTGGCAATTCCCACTAAAACCTATGTCACAAATCAGGTTTACGGGCTGGGAAGCTTGTGGGGCCCTTTGTTCATTATCATTGCGGCTTTCCTCATCGTGCCGGTACTTCGCAGGCTCGACATTACCTCGACCTACCAATACCTGCAAAGGAGATTCAATCAAACCGTCCGCCTGTTCGGTGCATTTTTGTCAGTGGTATTCCAAATAGGGGGCAGGATGAGCATAGTGCTGCTCTTGCCTTCCCTGGCATTGTCGGCAGTTACAGGCATCGATGTATTCTGGGCGATCGCAGTCATGGGCATATTAGCAACAGTTTATACTTTTCTGGGAGGCATTTCAGCTGTCATCTGGAGTGATGTGCTGCAAGTGGTGATTCTCTTCGGAGGGGCAATACTGGCATTTATCATGATGATTGCTGGTACTGATGGCGGCTTTTCCGGATTTGTGGAGATCAATTTGGATCATTCAAAGTTTGATGCTTTCAAATGGGGCTGGGATTGGGGCTTACCGGTATTTTGGATTTTTATGCTGAACCAGCTTATGTTCCAGGCTACTTTTCCGGCAGACCAGGTGATGGTGCAGCGCGTTTTTACTGCTCCTTCGGTTTCGGAGGCAAGAAAGGGATATATATTGCTTGGCCTCATTGTAGTGCCCGGAACAATATTATTTCACCTCTTGGGCAGTTCGCTTTTTTCTTATTTCCACAGTCACCCTGAAGTAATGAATCCCGCTATTGATAACATCCAGGTTTTCCCCCTATACATAGTGGAAGTGATGCCGTCGGGAGTTACAGGCCTCCTTATCGCGGCGCTTTTTGCGGCCTGTATGTCAACGTTGGATTCAAGCATTAACAGTGTGACCACTGTCGTTCTCACCGACTTCTTTCCCAGCTCATCTGATGATCATAAAACACTCAAGCGGGCAAAATTACTGACATTATTTGTCGGGTTGCTGGGAACGGGCATGGCATTGCTGATGGCTACTTTTGAAATTAAATCCATGTTTGATTGGTGGATGCAGGTTATTGCCTTGATTGGAGGTGGGTTTGGGGGTGTATTTATGCTGGGCATTTTCTCCAAAAGAGCCAATGGGCCAGGCGTTCTCATCGGTGCCATTGCCAGTATTTTTGTAACCATACTCGCCAGGCAATACACTGATATGCACTTTATGCTCTACAGCACGGTTGCAATTGTCTCTTGTATGCTTATCGGTTATCTGGCCAGCTTAGCCTTTCCGCCTGTTGACAAGGATCTGACCGGATTGACGAGAGGCGTATAATTCAAACAAGCCTAGATAGTATAATAGCCAGTAATCCTGCGAGGTAGCAAAAAAACATAAAACCAATCAAGCGGTTAGTCCCGGAGGGAGCATCCTTGAATTCTTTCCAGATAAACACCCCCCAGATCGCTGCGATCATCGCGTTGCCTTGAGACAATCCCCAGGAAATGGCAAAGCCGGCTTGACCTGCAGAGATAATGCTCAGCGACAATCCAAGCCCCCATGTTGCACCTCCTAAGATCCCCATCGCATGATTTCGAAAAGAACCATTAAAGTAATCGGAATAGGAAACGGGGATGCCTTCAATCGGTTTTTTCATCAGGAAGGTGTTAAAGATGAAGTTGCTCAATAAAACACCAATGCCAAAAACGAATACTGCGCTATAGGGAGTGAGCTTGCCCTCTTCAGGTCTTGCGAAATCCGCGGCCATGGAAGAAGCGATGAAGCGGTAGAAAACAGCAAAAAGGATCCCAGCGACAACGGCGAGCAAGATGCCTTTGTAAGAAAAGTTTTGGAGTTGAGTTGACAACCTATTAGAAGTACTTGCCGACAAAATGATGGCAGCCATTATAAATCCTACGCCAGTGAATAAATAAAGCGGATTTCCGACCGGGTCTCCTAAATAATTCACCGAAACCCCCAGTATCAGCGCAATGCCTCCGCCTATGGGAAATGCCACAGACATACCCGCTAAGGCGATCGCTGCCATGAAGAGAATATTGGCTAAATTGAAAATAACGCCCCCTATAAGCGCAGAACTTATATGGGTCGTTTCAGCTTGTGAGATATCGGCGATAAAATTCCTGCCGTTCTCACCAAAGCTGCCCAAAGTGAAAGAGAAAATAAGGGATAAGAGCAATATGCCAAGAACATAATCCCAATAAAACAGCTCAAAGCGCCAATCATCTTTCGTCAGCTTAAACATATTCGGCCAGGAACCCCAGCATAACATTGTTATGATGAGCAGAACAACGGCAAGAGGGTAACTTTCAAGGATGTACATTGATATTATTTTTATTGTGATAGCTTATTTTAATTGTGTCTTCTCTTTTTCAACAGGATTTATCAGCTGTCCTATTTTTTCAATTTCAATAGTTACAGTATCTCCTGGTTTTAACCAGCGGGGCGGATCTTGTGACATGCCGACTCCCGGCGGTGTACCGGTAAGAATAACCGTTCCCGGCAGCAGGGTAGTGCTGCCACTCAAAAATTCGATAATAGCGGCAACATCAAATATCATATCACTGGTATTTGAATCCTGCATTACCTCGTCATTCAGCAGCGTCCGGATATTCAAATTATTAGGATTGGGAATTTCATCTGTTGTAACCAAACAAGGGCCCAAAGGGACGAACGTGTCGAAAAACTTGCCTCTGCACCATTGTCCGCCACCCTTCTTTAGCTGCCAGTCCCGGGCACTAACATCATTGGAGCAGGTATAGCCGAGCACATAATCCAGCGCTGTTTCCCTGGATGCATTTTTACACGCTTTCTTGATTATTACTGCCAATTCACATTCATAATCCACCTCATTACTTTCGAGGAAAGTAGGTATCAGGATCAGGCCTTCCGGATGCTGCACGGTGTTGACACCTTTTACAAAAAGAACGGGAAACTCCGGAATATCCATATTGGCTTCCCTGGCGTGTTCCTTGTAATTTAAGCCGACACATAAAATGGAGGTGGGATTTATGGGTGCAAGTATTTTCTGTACATCCGCAACTTGTTTGGTGGTCTCGTAATTAGTATATATGTCACCTTCGATCTTATAGTATGCACCATTTTCAATGGCAGCATAAGCTATATTTCCTTGGATGTCCTGGTATCGTATGATCTTCATAGCTGCTTGTACATAGATGTTCTTTAATTAACTTGATTTTTCAGGGCTCCTCCCTGCAATCCCCTTATAACTTCCTCCGCAGCCAATTGCTGTAGCTTAGGCACACTCTTTTCACTGTACCATGCAATATGGGACGTTAGAACAGCATCATCGCAATTGCGCAACGGATGGTTGGCTTCCAATGGCTCTGATTCAAATACGTCCAGGCCGGCAGCAGCGATCATATTATTTTGCAGAGCTTCGGCCAGTGCCATGGTATCTACCAAAGGACCCCTGGAAGTATTGATCAGAATCGCATTTGATTTCATTCTTTGCAGGGAATCCTTGTTGATAAAATGTTGTGTATCAGTAGAGAGAGGCAGGTTCAAAGATAAAATATCAGCACGGTCAAATAAGTCCTCCTTGGAAAGCTTCTCTACTCCGTGATCTTTCATCACTTCTTCATCTACGTAAGGGTCATAAGCAGCCAGGCTGAATTGAAAACCTTCAGCACGTTTGAGAACTGCCCGGGCAATACGTCCGAAACCGGCTGTGGCAAAGGTCATATCCCTGAAGGCTGGCATTGGCTTAGGTGGAATGATCTTCCAGACACCACCGCGAAAACGCTTATCTGTTTGTGAAAGCTGTCGGCCCAGTGCCAATGCCATTGCCAGCACATGATCGGCCACTTCATCAATACAATAATCAGGCACATTGCAAACAGGGATATTTCTGGCTTTTGCGGCTTCGAGATCAACATTGTCGACGCCAATGCCATAGCGAACTATGAGCTTGCAATTTTGAAGTACCTCAATAACTTTCTTGGTAACGGGCGCCCATTGCACGATAAGGGCATCGGCATCTTTAACCTCAGCTATTAATTCTTCTTCAGTTTTGCATTGTTTTACGATCAGCTCGAACCCTGCGGATTCAATGGCACTTCGCTCAGGATCTATATTGTCAAATTGATGGTCGGTAATGATAACTTTCATCTGAGATATTGTCGTTAGACCTTTTGATTTACAGCGTTATTACTCCTTTAATATTATTGCCATCGAGCATTTGGTGAAATAATCCAACCCCATTGTTTAAGGTAGCGATGGCCACCCAGCTTGCCACATCCACCGATCCATTACTCATGAGCTCAAGGGCCTGTTCCAATTCTTCCATCTTAGCGGCGTATGTGCCCAAGACATGTTTTTCACTAAGTATGATCTCATAACTTTCGATGGAGCTGCTGTTTTCATGCAATCCAATCAGCACGACTGTGCCTCCCGGCCGTACTGCCTCCACAGCCTGCTGGTTGGTACGGCTCGAACCCACTGCGTCAATTACCAGGTCAGCGCCTTCTCCCTCCGTTAGTTTATGTATTTCTTCGGTCAAATTACTTTGCTGAGGATTCATTGCTTTTTTCGCACCTAATCGCATAGCTACTGCTAAACGCTCTTCACGGATCTCAGCCACATAGATTTCAGGGTCTTTAATTGTACGAAATGCTTGTATCACCATCAATCCAATTGGGCCTGCTCCAATTACCAGGATATTTTTCGGATCGAGATGCTCAGTAAGATGAACGATATGCAGTCCATTTGCCAAGGGTTCCGCTAAGCAAGCTGCTTCCGCTGGAAGATTTTCAGGCCATGGGATCAGGCAGTTTTCAGGGACGTTGATGTATTCTGCAAAGGCACCGTTGCGGTGCATGCCAAATATTTGCCGCTTGGCGCAAAGATGCGTATCTCCCCTTCGGCACCTAATACAAATATTACAAGATGCGATTGAATTACTCACCACTTTTTGCCCTGCTTCAAAATCACTTACATCCGCCCCCAATTGTTCTATGGTTCCACAAAACTCATGTCCCATGATAAGAGGAGGGGTTCTGCGAGGACTTTGATTTTTGAAGGATTCCAGCTCACTTCCGCAGATGCCGCAGGCGGCTACTTTGATCAGCAACTCCTTACTGCCTAATTCAGGCATGGGTTGCTCAGCAATTTCGATTTTGTTGAATTCAGGATAGAAAAGAGATTTCATTTTTAATTTTTGAAATGCTTTACTCCACCATCGCCACCGCCCTTATCGGTGACCCATCCCGTCCTTTTATATTGAGCGGGAAACCCATAAAAATAAACGCATCCGGCGCCTGGTCGAGATTGTTCAGGGTTTCGACGATCACGATTTCTGCTCCCAGCAGCACATGGTGAACTTCATACCAGTCGTAGCTGGGCGTGGGCGTGTCCATGCCTATCAGCCTGATCTTTTTTGAGGCGAGGTACTTACTTGCTTCCAAGGTCATGGTGGGAAATTCAGTAAAGAAATTATCAGCTCCGAAGTTCTTGTGCCAACCTGTTTCATAGATAATCTTAGCCCCTTCAGTCAATAATGGTTCATGTTGCCTAAAGTCATCAATGGTAATTTCTTCTTTTGCATTTTTTGGGATGCGCAGCAAATTCGTTGGGCCATAAAACCAATCTAAAGGCATCTGATCCAGGGTCTTGCCATCATCGATAAAATGATACATGGCATCCAGATGGGTGCCCTGGTGGGAGCTCATGGAGATTTGCGATATATTGTATTTAAGTGTTGTAGTATTACCATGAGGGACAATACTGAGCTTTGGATCCATCGGAAAGGTTTGCTGGCCGTGTACCATCGGATGCGAGAGGTCTATTAGTTTCATTTATGTCCTTTATTTTGATTTTACACTAATCTATTTAGCAAGATATCCGCCGTCCACGATCAAATCGCTTCCCGTCATGAACGATGCATCATCGCTCGCCAAAAAGGCTACTGTTGAAGCAACTTCTTCGGGTTTCCCCTGTCTTCCAAGCAGATGGAGGGCCGACGCCCTGAGGTTCTCTTCTTCAATATCTAAGCCGAGGTCTTTGCACGAGTTCACAAATGCACTTGTATAGATATAACCCGGACAGATCGTATTTACCCTGATCCCAAATTCCGCCAGATCCTGTGCCCAGCATTTGGTAAGTCCTCTTATGGCGAACTTTGTAGCATTATAGGTCGCAAAATTCGCCTGTCCGACATAACCGCTGATCGAAGAAAAATTAATGATACTGCCCCCCCTGGTCTTTTTCATCTGTGGGACAATGTGCTTGGCCATTAGGGATGTCCCACGTAAATTAACGCTGGTAATTTTGTCCCAGTCCTCAGGTGTGGCATCAATACTTTTAAATATAAAATGAGCGGCGGTATTTACTAAGACCGATATATTTCCCAAGTCCTTTTCTACTTCCTCGCAAGCTTCCTTTACCTGGCCTTCATCACTTATATCAACTTGCCAAAAGCGGCTTCCGATCTTCTCTGCCATGCCTTCTTCATCTGGTTTGATGTCAAATAAAGCAACCTTGCATCCTTCCTCTTTGAGCCTTATCGCTGAAGCATATCCCAGATCACCTATTCCACCGGTAACCAGGGCACATCTGTCTTTTAGTCCTTTCATTTTTTTGCTTTGATGCTAATGGTAAAGATATACAAGAATCAGAAACAAGCGAATGTTTTATAGAAATTGACTTTGATAACAAATTTATGATTGGTCCATTTATTCATAAAGCTCCCCTATATAATAATACCTATTTTTGTTCAAGGCCGGTTAAAACAATCGATTCATGATGATTAATAAAAAGATATCTACGGTGATCCTCGTTTCAGTGATCTATTCGTTTGGATATAATCTCATTGTGGGATGTAATCAGGAAAAGAAACCTGGACTTGATCAGGAAATAATTTCGGAGCGCAGGGATTTTTATAAAACCGGCAAGCCCTATACCCGTTGGTGGTGGTTTGCCACTGAAATCAAAAAGCGGGATATCCGCCATCAGCTCAACTGGGTGAAAAAAAACAACTTTGGTGGTGTGGAAGTCGCCTGGGTTTATCCGCTGTATAGATTCAATAGGAAGGTATATCCCAATGCAAAGATGAAAGTGGATACAAGCGCTCAAAAATGGCTAAGCCCTGAATGGTCTGACGTTGTAACCTATGTGAAGCATTACGCCGACAGCATAGGGTTGGGATGCGATTTCACCTTCGGAAGTGGCTGGCCCTTTGGCGACAGCTACGTTAGCAAAGAACATGGAACAAAAATATACGGCGATACTGCCTTTGAACAAATGATCCACTTTTCGTGGGAGTATCCCGTGTATGGGCGGGCCATGAATCACCTGGATAGCAATGCACTGAAACGATATGCAGAGCGGACAGCAGATGGCCTTTCAGATGCTTTGAAAGGATCTGTATCAGCACTTTTGTGTGAGAGCTGGGAGATAAAGCTGAATGCCGGCAATAAGCTGTGGACAGCCGGATTTGACGAGGCATTCAAAAAGCGCTTCGGCTATGATATTATACCTTATATGGAAGACAGCCTGGACAATTTTCCAGATGTTCGTTATGATTATATGGTATTGCTATCTGATTATGTGATCGGCAATTTCTATAAACCCTATGCTCAAATATGTCAGGATCTAGGAGCTATCTCTCGGGTGCAGTGCCTGGCCTCTCCTACCGATGTTATGGAGGCTTATGCCTATACCGATGTTCCTGAAACCGAAGCCATGCTCAACAACCCCAATTATTCACGGATCGTCAGCTCAGCGGCGACCCTTGCCTCCAAAGTGACAGTTTCGAGTGAAGCTTTTACCTGCCTGTACGGTTTTAGCAAGACGTATCACCGCGAAGAGCAAACTGCTGATCTGAAGCTTGTTGCTGACGCTTTATTTGCCAATGGGGTGAACCAGATATTTTGGCACGGAATGCCCTACAACCCTAAAGGCGTAGATTCTGTATATTTCTTTGCTACGGTACATGTTGGTTCTGACGGCAGCTTAGCTGAAGAAATGCCGGCCTTCAACAGCTACATGGAAAGGGTGAGTAACATCATGAAACAGGGCCAGACATATTCGGATGTTGCTGTTTATATTCCTTATGAGGATGGCGTAATGGCGGGGCCATATCCCAAAGAACGCCAGCGCGTTTGGGTTTGGGGCCAGTATGAAATGCGCTATGTTGATCCCCCTGAAAAACTGGAGGGCTATCATCCCTTATGGGTCAACCGGTATTTTTTGCAAAACGCTAAATATAAAGAGGGAATTCTTCATAGCGGTGATGCCCGTTTCTCTTCTTTATATATAGATGTTGAATATCTGGATAGTGACGCTTTGACCACTATTCTGGAATTAGCCCAAAAAGGGCTTCCCGTATGCCTCAAGAAACTGCCACAAGAGCCAGGTAAAATGAAGTCGGGAACTTATGAAGAGCGTCTCAAAATTTTAACTTCTCTGGGCAACGTTTCAGAAAACTTTGAAGAGATAGCAGTGAACCCGCCGTTGGTCGCTGGTGACAGTTTGCCCGCATTTTGGAGCAGAGTGCTAAACAATGAGCTTCTCATATTTTTTGCTCATCCCCTGGCGAAGAACCTCAAATACCCCATCTCTTCAGGGCAGTCATTTGCTGATGAAAGTGTTTTTAGAGAAATTCAAGTGACAGTGAATGGAAAAACGACCGAGGTAGTCTTAGCGTTTAAACCTTACCAGTCGCTACTGCTAAAAATAGGAGGAGATGGCAGTATTGGGTTTTTAGATATTGCTTTTGTACCAAAAGACCCTGTTGTTAAGCCAATAACACCACAAAGAATGAATTTTTGATCGATCGGTATCAGACATCTACAGGTAAATATTTATTTTCACACCCCATTGTCACTGTTTATTTTAGCTGCTGCTTTAATTTTATTTAATAACTTAACTTTGATCAATTCCATTCCTTAAAAATGGGGACATTTAAATCTTTCTTTCAATGGTATATATTTTAAACCTCGCCTACTGATATGCCCCTTAAGAAAGTGATCAGAAACTGGGCTGGAAATGTACGGTTTTACCCCGAAGATATATTTTATCCAAAAACTGAAACCGAACTTTTAAGCATTGTTAATAAAGCACGAGAAAATGGGAAGGGGATCAAGGTTGTTGGTGCAAGACATTCCTGGACAAAGGTTTTTAAAACTGAGGACTGGTTAATAAACCTGGATCATTACAGCCGTGTTTTAACGATCAACAAAGAAAAAAAGACCATCACAATACAGGCAGGTATTCGGTTAAAAAGGTTAAAACAAGTACTTGCCAATAATGGCTTAGCCATGAGGAATGTAGCTTCCATTGAAGAACAAAGCATATCGGGACTTATTTCAACTGGCACACATGGAACAGGTCTCGGTTTTAAGATCCTTTCCACACAGGTAGTAATGATCAGAATGATATGTTCAGATGGCAGCATAAAAACGCTTGATGA
>DTSC01000096.1:13465-15490 GCA_012965625.1 Flavobacteriales bacterium
GCGCACTGTTAAGTCTTGGAGGAATGGGCATCATCAGTGAAGTCACCCTGGGTTGTGTAACAAAATTCAAGATAGAAGAAAAGGCTTTTCCCCTCCGCTTTTCAGAAGGGATCCGGCAAATGGATTCGCTTATCAAAAAAAATGAACATGTCAAATTCTGGTGGTTTCCCCATACAGCCAAAGTAATGGTTTACTGTTTTAACCGAACCAATAAGGCAGATAAAAAACCCTGGGCTTTCTTTAAATGGATAGAAGACAAGATTCTGAACTATTGTATCTTACTTATGGTGCTGAAAACCGGATACTTATTCCCTGCGATCATCCCTTCCCTGAATAAGATCAACAGTGCACTGGGATTTAATAAAAAAACCCGCATCGACAGAAGCGATAAGATCCTTACCATTGCCATGCATCCAAAAGTCCATGAATGTGAATATGCCATTCCTGTAGAAAAAGCTCCGGAAGCTGTAGATGCTGTGCGCAGGATGATCGAAGAGAACGGTTTATTGGTGAATTTTGTGTTGGAAGTTCGGTTTTGTAAAGGGGATGACTGTTTGATAAGTCCTGCTTACAACCGGGATTCCTGTTATATAGGAGCCACTTTTTATGGTGAAAGGGGCTGGACAGAATACATGACTGAATTTGAACAGCTGATGGCAAAATATGAAGGCAGGCCCCACTGGGGTAAAGAATTTTCTATAAACCATGAACAATTGTCAGCATTGTACCCTGAAATGGAAACATATATTAAAATCAGAGATGAATTTGATCCCCATAAAATGTTTGTCAATGGCTTCCTTAAAAAGTGTTTTGACCTGGGATAAAGTCTAAATACAGTGAATTTGAAGATTTAGAAAATCATATAACAGAGGTGTTTGATTCTGCCGCATCTGTTGGGAAAAACGCATTTTTCCGCGGAAAGGTGTACTCTCAGAAGGTAGTAAAAGACTAACCTCTCTCCACAAACAGGGTTTTTGTATATTTGACTATGCTACGCCTAACCCTCATAACCTCTCTCTGCCTTTGGCTCACATTGGCTTCAGCCGTAAACCTCGACTCTCTCTGGGGGGTATGGAACGACAAGGCCCAGCCAGACACCAATCGTTTAAAAGCCATGCATAAAATAGCATGGGATGGATATTTGTTTTCCCGACCTGATTCTGCTTTTTATTTTGCTCAAATGGAGTACGACTTTGCAGAATCTACTAATAATAAAAAATTTATGGCACACGCTTTAAACACGCAAGGAATATCATTTGCAATCAGAGGCAACTACGCCAAAGCCATAGACTACTTCACCAGATGCTTAAAAATTCACAAGGAAATTGGAAACAAAAAAGGCATTGCTGGCTCTTTGGGTAACATTGGAACTATTTATCATGATCAGGGCGATTACACCAAAGCCATAGACTATTACACCAGAAGCTTAAAAACAAAAGAGGAGTTAGGAGATAAAAAAGGCATTGCTAACTCTTTAAATAACATTGGAACTATTTATTCAGATCAGGGCGACTATGCCAAAGCCATAGACTATTACACCAGAAGCTTAAAAATAAGAGAGGAGCTGGGAGATAAAAAAGGCATTGCCATATCTTTAAATAACATTGGAGGTATTTATAAAGAGCAGGGCGATTACGCCAAAGCTATAGACTATTACACCAGAAGCTTAAAAATAGATGAGGAGCTGGGAGATAAAAATGGCATTGCCACATCTTTGAATAACATTGGAGTTATTTATATAGAACAGGGTGATTACAAGAAAGCGATAGAGTATTACACCAGAAGCTTAAAAATAAAAGAGGAGAT
This sequence comes from Flavobacteriales bacterium, assembly GCA_012965625.1. Lineage (GTDB taxonomy): Bacteria > Bacteroidota > Bacteroidia > NORP154 > NORP154 > UWMA-0041. The sequence continues at coordinate 15,272 of DTSC01000096.1, forward strand.
CGGAGATAAAAAAGGCATTGCTGGCTCTTTGAGTAACATTGGAATTATTTATAAAGTCCAGGGCGATTATGCCAAAGCCATAGAGTATCTCATCAAAAGCTTAAAAATAGGAGAGGAGCTGGGAGATAAAAGTGGCATTGCTCACTCTTTAAATAACATTGGAGTTATTTATCAAGAACAGGGCGATTACGCCAAAGCTGTGGAGAAAAGCACAAAAGC
>DTSC01000097.1 GCA_012965625.1 Flavobacteriales bacterium
GCAAACTTTATTTCAGTATCATCTAATCGTTTCAACTTAATACGCATATAGCAATAAGACTTTTCCTTTTCTACCTCTTTGAACTCATAATCAATAGGTTCTCCTGTTCTTCTGACCATCTCAATAAGCCCAAGTCCAGCACCTCCTTTATCTGAAAAGCTTTCAGAAGTAAGCACCTTATTAAATAGTGATTTTAACTCTTCTTTAGAAAGAGTATTGATTTTATCAAGCTTCTCTTTCAGATTCTTGACTTCTTTATTATCTATAATATTAACAGAGGTAATATAAAATGCCTTACCCCGATTTCTAACAAGAAAAGTACTTGGATAAGTTGTTTTAGCATCAAAATCAGTCTTTTTTATTCCATGACGAACAATGTTTTGAAAGCTTTCCATCATGATGAAGGATACTTTTTTTCGTAATTTGCGTACCTCTTCAGTATTCTTAATATTGAATTCACTAAGCTCTATCAGTTTTTCAGTAATGGCATCACTGAATCTTCCATTATAGATAAAGCTCAGATTATCTAGATACAATTCCTCGTAAAAATCCAGAAGTTGATTATCGCTCATAATATATTCGGATCATATTCAATGCATAAAACTACAAAAATGAAATGTAAAATATATTCTATGTCCAAAATATATGTATAAATTAAATGTTTATTGCTCAATCTGTTATAACTTAATACCCTCAAAATTTTAACAGATTAGATGATTAGAAGGGTTTTTGTCATTTTTTGCTATTCTACTTTTCACTGCACAATTATGTTGGGCAGAAAAGAACAAAAGCTGGGAAGCAGATAGCATTAAAATTGCTAAGCTGAAGATAGCGTACAGGAAAGAAATACCAGATACACAACGACTGTACCTGCTTCTCGAGTTAGGAAAAAAAGAGAAAAAGAGCAATCCTGATTCCAGTTTAAAGCATTTAAATCATGCCTTAAAAATTGCTCAAGCCTATTTTTACAATGCCAAAATCGCAGAGGCTAACTATTTGTTAGGCCTTGTTTATTATAATTTGAGTGAGCTCGTTGAATCACGCTATTATATGCTTCAGTGCCTGCCCTACTATAAGCAACTGGGAGATCAAAAGATGCTAATGAGGATCTATCAAATAATAGGCAGGACAAGCTACGACCGTGGAAGCTACTCAATAGCACTGAAGTTTTTCTTGCAATTATTGGACGTATCAAAAGACTTGAAAGATAGCAGAGGTATCTCAGATAGCTACCACGCTATTGCGAAAATCTATAAATCGCAGAATGATATGGCTCAGGCTATAGAATACAATAAAAGGGCTCTTGATATCAGGGAGAGTATTGGTTACAAACCGGGTATTGCTGCTTCCAGTTTTAATTTAGGTCTTATTTTGGCATCTTTAAATCGCCTTGACGAGGCCCTTGCATATGCTAACCGTGCACTCAGCTTCAGGTTGGAGGAAAAGGAAGAAAAGAACCATGCTGAACCTTATGAACTACTGGGTAAGATACATAACCAAAGAGGTGAGTATCTCACTTCCATTATGTACTATAAAAATGCCATTAAAATATGGAAAAAACATGCTGACTCTAAAGATGATCTGGCGGAAAACTATATTGGGCTGGGAGCTGTATATGTAGATAACCTAAGCCCTATTGTGGGAATCAGGGAATATAAAAAAGCGCTACAAATCAGTGAACAAATAGGCAATAATTATTTGATTCTTCAATGTTATCTTGCACTATACAATACTTATAATAAGATAGGAGAGCATCAGAACACACTAAAATATTTAAAACTATATTCAGCTCTTTCTAATAAGCTGGTTACTGAAGGTAACAGGATTCTGCTAGAGGACATGGAGCTGGAAAACAGCATCCTCCAGCAGGAAAAAGAGATCAAGTTGCTTAAGAAGGATGCTGCCTTAAAGGAGCTTCGGGTTAAGCAAGAGGAGGATACCATTCAAAAAGGAAAGATTATTGTAAATATCCTATTGGTAATCCTGGCTACAAGCCTTTTAATTGGCTACTTTATATTCAATAGTTACCGATTGAAAAACAGAACCAATAGGTTACTGACGCAAAAGAACAAGATAATACAGAAACACAGAAAGGATATCTTGTCGAGTATCAAATATGCATCCAGAATACAGAATGCTTTCTTTGTGACAAAAGGTAAAATAAAGGAGTGTTTTCCAGATTCCTTCGTTTTATTCAAACCCAAGGACATTGTAAGCGGTGATTTCTATTGGCTTAAGAAATCCAAAAGTAAAATCTATTTTGCTACTGCTGATTGTACTGGACACGGAGTGAGGGGAGCATTGATATCTATCATGTGCCAGGATCTGTTGAAAAAGTCTCTAGAAAACAACCCTGATGGTGATCCCGGAAATCTTCTTGCCTGGATAAGTCAGCAGCTGATGGACAGCCTGCAGCAACATTTAAGCCCTGATAGTGGAGAATTTGGGGTAAAGGACGGGATGAATATTGCCCTATGTTGCTATGATCCAAAGAGCAAGACCCTTGCCTTTTCGGGTTCCCATACCCCGCTTTATATGATAAGGGGTGGTAAACTTACTGAAACCAGGGGAGACAATAATTTTGTTGGAAGAGTAGTACCAAGAGAGGTATACAATACGCACACCATTCCCTTAAAAAAGGGCGATAGATTTTATACCTTTTCAGATGGATTTGCAGACCAAAAAGGTGGCCCTAAAAAGAAGAAGTTCTATCAAGGTGCTTTTCAGAAAAAGCTTCTGGACATCCATCAAAAACCCATGGAGGAGCAAAAAGATATTCTAAACAATACGTTGATTGCCTGGCAAGGCAACAATGATCAGGTGGATGACATATTAATCTTTGGAATACAGGTATAATAAAGATGAATAATAGACCTATATATTACATTTACTTAATAAGCATTATGGCTCTATTGTTATTTATGGGTAAATGTGGCAACCTTTGTGCACAGGATCACCATAAAGCGGACTCTCTTAAAAAGGCCTATCTGTCATTGTCAAAAATGTATGAACAAAATAAAAACTATGGAAAAGCACTTGAAAATTATTCGCTGCATCTAAAAATGAAAGATAGCTTATCCACTTTAAAAATTAAGGAAGAGATAAGCAACCAGGAAAAAAAACTCTCTCTTTCTGGCAAAGAAAATGAACGAAAGGTGCTTGAAAAGGAGAATCAAATAAAAGAGGTGTTGGTACAGCATCAGAAAGAAAAATCACGGAAACAGAAACTGATAATGGGGCTTACTGTCGGAGTCATAATACTCCTGCTGCTATTGTCGTATATAGCCTTTAGAGGCTATAGTCTGAAAAAGAGGGCGAATTTGTTGATAAACATGAAGAACAAAACCATAGAAGACCAGCAGGAACAGATAACAGAAAATATTGAATATGCCAGGAATCTGCAGCGCAACATTATGGTAACAGAAGAGAAAATAAGTAATGACCTGGCAGATTGCCTGTTAATCAATAAGCCCAGAAACATCGTAAGCGGAGATTTTCATTGGTATAAAAAAATACAAGACAGAATTTTTATATCAATGATTGACTGTACAGGCCATGGTGTTCCGGGAGCTTTAACGTCTATAATAGGTAACAATCAAATGCACAACATTATTAATGAAGATCCTTTAATGTCCCCAGGAGAGGTCCTTTCAAAGCTACATTCTAAAATAATCACAACCTTGAAAGGTGAGGACGAAAGCAGAGAAGTAAATACAGGAATGGAAATGGCTGTGTGCATAATAGATAAGAAGGCTAAATTATTAACCTATGCCGGTGCCAATATGCCTCTTTTTATTTTAAGAGGAGACCACATAGAAGAAATAGGGCCAACTAAACAAGGCATAGGATATTCAGCTTTTTTCAGGAAAGCACTTAAAGATATTGAATTTGAAAACAATACGATAAAATTGGAAGATGATACATCTTATTACATGGTAACAGATGGAATAATTGATCAGTTTGACCATAATGATAAGAACAAATACGGAAAACAAAGGTTATTGGAGCTCCTAATTAAAACAAGTAAACAAGTTATGGCTTCACAAAAACAGGAGATTATCAGCAATCTTAATATTTGGAAAGGAGAAACCCCTCAGACTGATGATGTGTCTCTGGTCGGTTTCCGTGTTTAATTTGATTAACTATTATAATATGCAAAAAAGTGATCCAAAAGTTCTTGGGGTATGTTCCTGGCTTGCAGACCGCTTTGACCTGAATGTTGGCGGCTTGCGCATCATCTGGATTGTCGCCCTGATTTTTGGAATAGGCTCCCCCATCATTATTTACCTGATCTTGTATTTGGTGAAGCCAAAATCGTAATGATTCTCATTAATTTAAGGTATGGTTCCTGTGGAGCATTGCAATAAGATTATTAGTTTTGCAAACTCTATTCGGGATGTGGCGCAGTCTGGTTAGCGTGCTGGTCTGGGGGACCAGAGGTCGGGAGTTCGAATCTCCCCATCCCGACGAAATCAAAACCTGTGCGCAGCTAATGGGGTTTATTATGGACGCGTTAAATATTCATTTTTATAAGCGGAAATAAAAAAGCATA
>DTSC01000098.1:0-965 GCA_012965625.1 Flavobacteriales bacterium
CATTTGAATTTATCACTTCGCCCAAATGTATTAAAGCTGACCACGTATTATTTCCTTCATTAAAGCTCACATATAAATCCTCGTTTCCAATAGAATTCTTTAAGTTCATAGAGATAATCAGTATCTGGCCATTAGGATGCATATTAAACCCATAATATCCCTTGCTTGACAGTATATCAGGAATATTCAGGGATTGAGGAATAGACCATCCAAGACCCTCCTTTACAGAATAAGAAACACCTATTGTAGTTTTTTTACCTTTATAGTTATTTAACAAATAGACAGTGTCTTCACCTATAGACATGCCAATAATTGCATTATTCCCTTTATTGTTAATATTCTTTAGGACATTTGATGCTTCCAGCCATTCTTCTTCTTTTTTATCACAATACCAAATATCTTGTCCGCCTGACATTCCTCCTGAATTCTTAGTGTGCCCAATTCGTGAAAAGTAAAGCCTATTGCTATTTGGGGATAGAAGCACTGAAGATTCTTCGGATTCTGAGTTTACCGCAATGCCAAGTTTGATAGGATTATCGAAATTATATTCTTGTGCCTCAGATATCACAATGATATAAATAGTAAGCAGAGATGTTATTATCGCTCTCATCAAATTAGACTATAAAAAGAAATCCTAAAGAAAACTAATGGAAGAGCTTTGTGTGTCTTTGAAAAATTTCACACTAATTACAATTTCATGACTTCCAGATGAGTAGTTTTTGAGCTCTGAAAGGGTGATATCATAAGAATATCCTACATTAACTCTGTCAACAATATTATATCCAATAATTGCAACAATGGCATCATGGTTTCTATATGACAATCCTCCCCAGATTTTATTTTGATAATTGGCTTTGACATTTATATCTAATGTTGCAGGAGCAGGGCTCATAAATTTCAGAAGCACGCTAGGAGTTAATATTAAATCCTCATTAATCAAAAATTTATAACCTCCTGTAATAAAA
>DTSC01000098.1:975-4551 GCA_012965625.1 Flavobacteriales bacterium
TTAGCTTCCAGTGGAATATCAATTGATCTTATTTGGCTTTGGAGTAGCTGAGAAGTAGAGTAGCCAATATAAAATTCGGAAGTATATACCCATAACCCACTATTCAAATCAAAAAATGTTTTAGACAAACTCTGAGACAATAAATAGTTATAGGTTGCATCATTAGGGTCGGCCAAAGAGATTTCTTGCTCGTCCATTTTCCAGTTAGAGACGCCACCAGCTAACCCAAAAGACAAATTTAATTTTCGGGTGAGGCCTAAATGAAGAGCATACGCAAGATACCCTGACGTATTCGAAAAAGCCCCATACTTATCTGTTATCACAATTCCCCCTACACCATGATCCATTTTATTTTCGGTTTTCTTAACTGTTGTAAATCCCGGCCTGCTAGTTCTTAATACTGCCGATTGTTTTTCTTTAAAAAGTAAGCCATGCACACTTATATATGAAGTTTTGGGTGCATCTGTGAAGCCGGTCCACTGATTCCTATAAGAAAGGTCAAGGTTTAAGTTATTATTTATTCCAGCAGTTGCAGGGTTTAACAAAATAGGGTTGTGAAGATATTGGCTATATTGTGCCAGTTGCTGAGCAAATGATGGCATAAAACCAAAACTAAAAATAATTAACGCAAATAAAACTATCTCTGTTCTTTTCATTGGCTTACGTTATTTTAAAATTGTAACTGCTCCTGTTGTTGGATCTGTTCCCTCATTTAGATCAATAATGAAAAAATAGGAACCCATTGGCAAAACCTCTCCTTTATAAGTTCCATCCCAGGGCTCATTATATCCTTCAGAATAAAAGATCTGCTCTCCCCACCTATTCATCACTGTAACTTCAACAAAAGGATAAAGACTCATATCTCCAATACTCCATAAATCATTTGTACCATCCCCATTTGGAGTAAATCCAGTTGAGACGTCTAATGTTGCAACTTCTATTTCAATCATTTCTGAGGTTGTACAACCATCATTATCTGTTACTGTAATATTATAGCTGCCCTGACCTAGTCCAGTAGCAACAGAATCTATTTGTCCATCGGACCATTCATAGCTATAGGGCGGTGCACCACCAAAGGCATTCACAGTACCCTGCCCATCACTATTGCCCAGTGTTGTCTCAATTGTTGTTGTTGTTGCTGTGAGTTCGGTCATTTCGGAAACTGTTGCTTCTATCTCATCATCACATCCTTTAAAATCTACAACTTCTACAGTATAAATTCCGCCAGACAAACCTATTGCCATAGAAGAGGTTTGCCCATCACTCCACAAATAAGTATAGCTTGGATTTCCACCACTTACTGTTACCACGGCAGTACCATCTCCTGCATTGAAACAAGAAACCGCCGTTTCAAGAACCGATAAGGAAAGAACTGCTGGCTCAATAACGGCAATCGAATCTGTAATAATACAGCCATTTGCATCAGTCGCTGTAACATTGTAATTACCAGAAGAGAGCCCAATTGCAGTAAAGTTTGTCTGGGCATTTCCATCATCCCATAAATATGAATAAGATGGTATCCCACCCATTACCACAATTGATGCCGTTCCATCAGAATCTCCATTACAGCTAACAACTGAAGAATAAGTTGATGTGCTTAACGCCAAAGGTTCAAAAACTTGTACTGCAACACTATCAACACAACCATTACTATCTGTAACAACTAAAGTATAGGATCCAGCAGATAACGCTGTTGCTGTATCATTGGTCTGAACCGGGGGACTGTCCCATTGATAAGAATATGGAGCAACTCCTCCGAATGCCATGCCAATTGCAATACCATCTGAACCTCCATTACAACTGACATCTATTGAAGAAGTAACAATTGTTGGAAGATTATTTACTGTTACAATAATTGAAGGGCTCATTGCAAAACAGGCATTTACATCAGTAATATAAACTGAATATGAGCCGGAAGATTTGACTGTAAGGCTAGAAGTAGTATCACCTGTACTCCATAAATAGGATGTTGCAACAATTGTATTAAGCACCACACTATCACCTTGGCAAAATGTAGTATCTCCATCAGGTGTTATTACAGGTACTGGCAATGCGTTTACTATAACATTCTGCGCAACAGAATCTGCACAACCATTCCCATCTGTATAGCTATAGGTAACACTATGTGTTCCGATACCTGCAGATCCTGGGTCAAATAAACTGCCGGAAATACCTGGCCCACTAAATGTGCCTCCTAAAGGAAATCCCACCAATGAGACAGTTAAGGCATCCACACAATATTCGGGATCTAAGCCAAAAAATGTTACCGCAGGTAAAGCCATCACAACTACAGATTGACCTGAGCTATCTGTGCAGCCATTCCCATCTGAATAAAAATATTTAATCGTATGGGTTCCAACACCTGCTGCTGATGGAGAAAAGATATTACCACTAATACCATTTCCCGAAAAGGTGCCTCCTAGTGGAGATCCTGTCAATGTATTATTAGCAGCAGATACACATAGAGAAGGTGAAAGACCTGTATAGCTCACAATTGGCATCGGTGTTACTGTAACGGCCTGACTTATATTGTTTGTACATCCTGTACCTGCAGTATAAGTATATGTTATTATGTGAGAGCCAGTATCCGCAATTGATGGATAAAAAGTATTTCCACTAATACCAATACCCGAAAAGACTCCTCCAGAAGGAGTGCCTGTTAATGGTGCCTCAGGAACATCTATACAATAAGACGCACTTAGGCCGGAAATAGATAGTGTTGGCAAAGGATTCACATTAACCTTTTTCGTTGAAGTGTCTGAGCAACCTTCAAAACTTGTATATTCATATGTTATTGAGTGAGTTCCAGGTCCTGCATTTGCTGGATCAAATACCGCGCCTGAAATTCCATTGCCGCTAAAGTCTCCTCCTGGAGGGAATCCTGAAAGCACAACGGGGGCAGCATCAACACAATAGCCTGTATCTAATCCAGCAAAATCAACAAAATCTATTCCGTTTACTTCTACAGTTTGGATACTACTATCTGTGCAATTATTACCATCTGTATAAACATATTTGATTAAATGTATTCCAATACCTGCAAGTGCTGGATCAAAGAAGTTTCCATTTATTCCAGCCCCACTAAACGTGCCTCCTGTTGGGATGCCTATTAATGCCTCCAAAGTATCACCTGAACAATGCGGAGAAGTCAATCCACTGAAACTCACCTCTGGCAAGGGGGTAGTTGTATTTGCAGGAACAGAACGCATGCAAAAACTATTTGAGGTAACTATAACCCTGTAAAGGCCCGCACACAAGGAATCCGCCAGAGAATCCGTTTCTCCAATTGAAACCCCTAATGAATCGACCCAATTATAAATATATGGCATGGTGCTTCCTGATGGTGTTACTATCGCACTCCCATCACAAGCACCTCCACAAGAACTTAATGTTAAGCTGGTAATTGATGCTGACATATTTGATGTATCAGAAATATTGACCGAATCACTTGCTGTACAGCCATTAATGTCAGTGACTATTACTGTATAAAATCCTGCTAACAAGCCATTGGCAAGAGTGTCAGTTTGTTGAGGAACCGTATTCCACAAATATTGATAAGGAGAAGCTCCCCCTACA
>DTSC01000099.1 GCA_012965625.1 Flavobacteriales bacterium
CTTAATAAAGCTCTTCATTTATGTTTTTCTTTTCTTGTTTATACTTTGGTTTCTGGGAACTGATAGAATTTATTGGCAAATATAAACTAACCATCACCTTCACCACCCCACCCAGATCCCAGTCAAAAAAGTTCGACTTTAATCCCTCCAGCTCCACCAAATAATTATTTCTTATATATTAATTGTCGAAGCAGCAGGATTCAACTTCATTAATGACTATGAGAATGGTCATGGCCATGCTTATGATCATGGTCATGCTTAGAATCATGGTCATTAGTATCTAACTTAATGACTTGCTCATTTTGTGGTTCTTGCGGTGCTAATTGATCTGGATGATGGTGTGTATGATCTGTAAAATAACCATTAAGCTGATAAACCAATAACAAGATACCTGCTATAACTAGTATCGAATTTGAAACTTTTGATATTTTATCGAAGAATTTCCCTCTAATCATTAAAAGCAGCGGAAAAACTATTATCAATACTGCTATTTGACCAAACTCCACACCTACATTAAAAGATAATATTTGAAATAACGATAAATGAATATCTGAAGCAACTGCTACTTCTTGTAGTTTTGTTGATAAACCAAAGCCATGAATTAATCCAAATATAAAAACCATTAAAATTAAATTGGGAGGACCAATAGAGAAGTACTTTTTAAAGCCATCTAAATTTTCAAACCCTTTATAGATAACACTAAATGCAATTACAGCATCTATTAAATAAGCATTTGCTGTAATGCCATAAAAAGTGGCAAAAACAAGAGTGATACAATGAGCAATTGTAAAGGCCGTTATAAATTTAAAAATGTCAAAATAGCTTGAAAGAAAAAACACTACTCCAATTAAGAATAAAATATGATCATATCCGGTAACCATATGCTCTGCACCAAAATAAATAAAATCAATTAATGACGCATCAGCCATAGCCTTAACTGTTGATTCTGGTACACCATGAGCCCAGCCAATCAAAGGCACACATAGTAATAGTGGTAATAGTTTTTTCATAAAGCAAACTTATAAAAAATGTTTTGCAATAAAGTCCGAACTTACTCCCACCAGCTCCACTGATCATTTTATGATCTGAAAACAGCTATCTCCCATATTTTAACTATTTTAGTAAAGCACACTTTTGCAGTAATCGTTGTATGTAATTAAACTAAAACAAATATGACAATGGATTCAAGAGATATCTTAATAGGACGTATCAACGATGGCATTGATACTACGCAGGTAGGTGATAATTCCAACAAGAGTATTCTTGCAAGAGGGTGCGACCCAGAAATGGGTAGACGTGCAATTGAGTTATTACCCCCATTATTGGGTAACCCTGAAATGGTTTCGGTTACAAACGATGATGATTTCATCACAGAACTAAAGAGAAAAAAGTGGTCAGTTATTCACTTTGCACCAGGAGCATGTAGATATGATGCGACAAAATCATCCATTCCAGGTAGTCGTTCACTATCGGAAGGTTGGGGACTTGCAGAGTACCGAAACTTGGTGCGAAAACACCAAGGTGAAGATATTAAAATTGTTGAAACTACTGATGAACGTCAAATAGTCCCTCTACTTAGGAAAGCCTTGGAGAGTATTAATGAAATCTAAAATAACTACATACAACAATGTGTATAGTGCACATCTACCCTACAGGATAGCTACGAAACCATACACGGAACATTATAAGCAATTAAGAATTGTTTCGTATCATTTCCACGACCCCACCCAGGTCCCAATCAAAAAAGTTCGACTTTTGTACCGTTGGCTTCAAAGATCATTTTATTAAACTCCTGACCATGGTTACGTTATAATTTTATATATTTAATCTTGTAGAAAATGGGTTTAACTTATTTCATACCAAAGTTCCGTTTATTCCCTATTTTGTGCATGCATCTAAAATAGATAAACTAAAACCAATCATTTAAAAGAAAATATCATGGCAAAAGGTAAAGACTCAAAGAAGAACGTTAAAAAAGAACCCGCTAAAACTGCAAAAGAAAAAAAAGCAGAAAAGAGACTAAAGAAATCTAAATAAGATTACCTGTATTCTAAAAAAAGAAAGCCAACAACTTTTAAACAAAGGAGAATTATTATCGAAAAACAAGAATCTACAAATCAACCCTTTCTTAAAAGTATTCAGCCTTGGGTATTTTTCCCGTCTGCCGGATTAATAGTCCTTTTCGTTACACTGACCCTTGTCTACCAGGAATCAATAAGCACTCTTTTTGAAACGACACAAGCATTTATCGCCACAAAATTCGGATGGCTTTATGTGATGGCGGTGAATGTCATCCTCCTGTTCTGTATATACCTTGGGTTTAGTCGTTTCAAAAACATTAGACTGGGTGGGCCTGACTGCAATCCGGAGTTCAGCACCTGGGCTTGGCTTAGCATGTTGTTTAATGCAGGCATTGGATTGGTATTGATGTTTTATAGCGTTGCCGAGCCCATTATGCATTATTCAAATCCTCCTTATGGAGAAGCAGGCACTTTATTGGCCGCTAAAAACGCTTTGAATATTTCGTATTTACATTGGGGCTTTCACGGTTGGGCCATTTATGCGTTAATGGGATTGTCCATCGCATTCTTTTGCTATAACCGAGGCCTTCCATTGGGTATCCGTTGGGTATTGTATCCTTTGCTCGGAGATCGCTTAAAAGGTCCGATAGGCCATTTCATAGACATCATGGCAGTGGTAGCCACCATGTTCGGAATAGCTACCACACTCGGTTTAGGCATTCAGCATATTAATTCAGGAATGCACTACCTTTTTGGCATTGGGGAGAACGCAAATGTGCAAGTGATACTGATCGCTATTATCACCCTATTCGCAACGGCCTCAGTAGTTTCCGGCTTACATAAAGGCATCAAAATGCTAAGTAAAATTGCATCGGTTATGGCCATTATGTTGATGGTTTTTATATTAATTGTGGGACCTACCTTGTTTATTCTTGGCTCTACGGTTCAAAGCACAGGATATTATCTGCAGAACTTAATCGGAACAGGAACCTGGATGGAAGTGTACAGGGGAACACACTGGATGGACAGCTGGACTTTTTTTTACTGGGCCTGGTGGTTTGCATGGGCGCCTTTTGTGGGGTTGTTCATCGCGAGGATATCCAAAGGCAGAACAATAAAGGAATTTATGTTGGGTGTGGTGCTCATACCCTCAGCCGTTAGCATCGCCTGGATTTCAATTTTCGGAAGCACGGCTTTTCATATTGAGCTTTTTGGACAAGGTGGCATCACTGAAGTTGTTAATGAAAATATCGCAACAGCCTTGTTTAGCTTACTGGAACATTTCCCGACACCCCTCTTCAGCATCTTCTTCGTAGTTATTGCCGGAGTTATCTTTTTTGTAACCTCCTCAGATAGCGGCTCCCTTATCATTGATTTTATCACCAGCGGTGGCAGAGAAAAAACTGATGTGCGGTTACGTATATTCTGGGCCTTGATAGAAGGTGTGGTAGCGGCCACCCTCGTTTTTGGTGGAGGTCTTATTGCCTTGCAAACAGGATCATTGGTGACAGGATTACCGGTTTGTATCCTTATGCTGATTATGTGCTATTCCATATTAAAAGCCCTGAGGAAATATCAAGCTGATTCAGAAACTGATAAGTGATGCTCAGGCTTTAATTTCCTTTTTATAAAAAGGAACATGCTCGGCATTCAAAAGGCTATTTCCCAGAATAAGATCAGCAGCCTTTTCAGCAACCATCATTACAGGCGAATAGATGTTTCCATTAGTAACATAAGGGAATACCGAGGCATCCACGACCCTAAGGTTTTTGACTTCGTGCACTCTCAAGTTCGCATCAGTTACTGACATGGTCTCAACACCCATCTTACAAGTAGAGCTTGGATGATATGCACTCTCTCCCTCTTTAGCAATAAAGTCCAGTATCTCTTCATCGGTTTGTACTTCTGGACCTGGGGATAGCTCTTCTCCCATCAACTCACTCATCGCCTCGGTTTCGATAACTTTTCTGGATAAGCGCACTGCTTCACACCACTCTTTACGTTCATTCGATGTGGAGAGGTAATTGAACAAAATGCTTGGATATTCCAGCGGATCGCCAGATTTGATCTTCACACGACCCCTGACATCAGTACCCATCGGACCGACATGCAATTGAAAACCATGTCCCTCGCTGGGTGCGGTACCATCATACCTGATAGCCAGCGGCAGGAAGTGGAACTGAAGGTTGGGATACTTCACAGTTTCGTTGCTTCGTATGAATCCACCGGCTTCAAAATGATTGGTGGCACCTATCCCTTTTTTCCTAAACAACCAGTCAAACCCAATTTTCGGTGCACGCCACGGACTTAAAGCGGGATATAAGCTAATCGGCTTCTTACAGGCCCATTGTACATATACTTCTAAATGATCTTGTAGGTCCTCCCCTACTCCGGGAAGATCCTGCACCACGGGAATATCCAAACTATTTAAATGCTCTGCATTTCCAATGCCTGATACCTGCAACAGCTGGGGTGAGTTGATGGCTCCTCCACAGCAAATGATTTCATTAGCGAAAAC
>DTSC01000100.1 GCA_012965625.1 Flavobacteriales bacterium
TTATGATGCCAAATTTGTTTTTGAGGCACTTGGATATAATTGGGAACCCTCTGAAATGGGAGCGGCTTTTGGTTTGGTACAGCTCTCAAAACTCGATAGTAATATTACCAAAAGAGAAAATAATTTTAGTGATCTGCTTACCTTCTTTAAAGATTATGAAGATTGGTTTATTCTTCCCAGGCAATTGGAAGGATCAAGGACAGGCTGGCTGGCCTTCGCACTAACAATCAAAGACGATGCACCTTTTTCGAGAAAAGAGATGCAGATCTTTATGGAAAAAAGGAATATACAAACCAGAACCGTTTTCACAGGGAATATTTTACGGCAACCAGGATTTAAGCATATTACACGCAAAGAATCGCCAAATGGGTACCCTCATGCAGACCAGGTAATGCGGGGAGGCATATTAATGGGCTGCCATCATGGAATGAACACAGAGATGCTGGATCATATTAAAAACTCCTTCCTGGATTTCGCTAAGCAATTTTAGCCGTCAATAGCGATAATCCTTATAATTACCTTACCAGAAATTCTTGTTCATCAGGAAAATTAACTATCCGGTTAAGCGCTTATCGAGGTATCTGTATAAGGATTCTATAGCAATAGAAAATACCATCCAGGCAGGAGTAAAATCAAGGCGGATATAGCCCATAATATGCCACCCTGTTGTGTATTCCCAGGGGCATTTGCCTGTAATTGCTTCCAGCAAAAACCCTGAAGAAAACTCCACCACAAAGATCAATGCCGTGTATATCCCTGCTCTAACCAGCAATGGGTACTTGGCAAACTTTTCAAAAAGGATCTTACCTAAAACAGGGATCAATACATAAATAGGGAACATCCATACATAGGTCTTTCCCGTTAACGACCATAGCGGTTGTTCAAAAAGTGGAGTGTTATTGATCAGGTTCTTAAAAGCGACAAAGAAAATCTCACAGGTCATCCCAAAACAAGCAAAAAACAGGATGATAAAAGCCTTCTTTCTCATGGTATGATTGGAATTTTATAAGGCTTGTACTTTTTAATCCTCTTGATCAGCTTCCCCCTGGTTTTTTCGTCAATCTTTGTCTTGCTCCAGGAAACAACAATAGCATCATACCCCCCTGATGAAACCTTCTCCTCAGCATTCAATAAAATAAGCTGATTTGAGCCAAAATCTCCTTTCCCAAGATGTAGCTTACCCCATCCATTAAAATAATCTTGCTTAGTGACAAGCCGTTTGCCTCCATTCTCCTCAAAAAGCCCTATTTTCTTGTTTTTAAAGTCAAAGCTTCCTCTCCACTGCTCAACAGCAATATTAAAATACCTTGCTTCAACATCATTAAGAAGTGGGTCTGTATCCATTCCTAAGCTATCTGGATTAAGCTGGGCATGGCAAATGTTTGTTAGGAGGATAAATAAAACGAGATAACCTTTCATTGGAACTCAATCACTTAACAAGCTTTCCAAGCCAAGCCTATATGAACTCAGTCCAAATCCAGAAATAATTCCCCTGCAGTTCTTGGAAATCAATGAAACCTTCCGATACTCTTCCCTGGCAAAAATATTTGAAATATGAATTTCTATTACAGGTGCCTCAATTGCAGCAATAGCATCTGCAATTGCAACAGAAGTATGGGTATAACCACCTGCATTGAGAAGGATCCCATCACAAGAAAATCCAAATTCCTGAATCTTATCAATGAGCTCTCCTTCAACATTGCTTTGATAATATTCCAACTCAATGCTTGGGTACCTATATTTCAATTCCTCAAAATAATCTTCAAATGTTTGTTCTCCATAAATAGATTTCTCTCTTTTCCCAAGCAGGTTCAGGTTGGGGCCGTTTATAATAAGTATCTTCATTGCATTACAAATGTAAAGATGTATTCCCAAATTATTAAGAAAATCTGATAATTCTCTATTCCCCCATTTATTATCCTCTATATTTGTTGTTAGGATCAAAATAAACTGTTCTATCTCCAATATCACTCCATGGATTGGCAATCTTCCATAAAAGGATTCAGGTCTTTTCTCCAATTGGAGAAGGGCCTTTCAGAGAATTCTATACAGGCTTATGTACGTGACATCAATAAGCTGAAACAATACCTTGAACATAAAAGCCTAAAGACACCTCCAAATGAAATAGACCTCAGGCATCTTCAAAACTTTTTAGTCTGGGTCAATAAGCTTGGCATAGAAGCAAGAACCCAGGCTCGGGTGATCTCAGGGATCAAGGCATATTTTAAATACCTTCTGCTCGAAGACCTTATCTCAAATGATCCTACTGAATTATTGGAGGGTCCAAAGATTGGCCGCAAATTACCTGAAACCCTTTCTATCGAGGAGATCAATGAGCTAATTGATGCTATAGACCTCAGCACTCCTGAAGGTGAGAGAAATAAATGCATCCTGGAAACAATCTATGGTTCAGGGCTAAGGGTTTCAGAGCTTACTGGACTTAAAATATCAAATATTTTCATGGAGGAGGGCTTTATTAAAATTATGGGAAAAGGAGATAAGGAAAGGTTGGTCCCCATCGGTTCAATTGCGCTCAAGCAAATTACCCTCTACCAGGATCAGGTTCGCTGCCATCTGGATATCAAGCTGGGGAATGAGGATGTGCTCTTTCTGAACAAGAACGGCGTTAAGCTAAGCAGGGTTATGATCTTCAAAATTATAAAGTCCTTGGCCGAAAAAATAGGACTTAAGAAAAATATTTCCCCTCATACATTCAGACATTCTTTCGCCACCCACCTGATAGAGGGAGGGGCTGATTTACGTGCAGTACAAGAAATGTTAGGACATGAATCCATAACAACAACAGAGATCTACACCCATTTGGACCGGGATTTTCTGCGCACTGAGATCATTCAGTATCATCCCAGATCATAAATAATAATGTTATTGAATCTCGTATTTCCCGGGTATCAAGGCTATTACAAATAACTTCTCTTTACCTCTTGATTATCAAAAGAAAAAAAGAATTAATTTTTTAATATTGATATTCAAGTGTAACTTTGCATGTAAATCTAATTCTCTTTAAAGATCTTGAAAATTAAAGCAAAGGACCTATTTAAGGAAAATGCTGAGTCATGCTACCTCATATCCCTTACAGGAAACGAAAAGGCTGTAATAAAAGGAATGGCCTCCTTCGAATCTGCTGGACCAGGTGATCTTGTTGTGGCACCTACCAGAAAAGCTCTTGAAAAGCAGAAAGGAAAGAAATTCTCAGCAATAGTTATTCCTAAAGAGCTGGAAGAAGATGCTGGCCAATTTCCAAAAGATACTGCTGTTTTTGTCAGCGCTGCCATTGAATTAAGTCACGCCCTGCTAAAGCAAAAACTGGGAGATCATGATTATTCTACTGCCGGTTGGGAAAAGACCCATCCATCTGCGATCATTCATGAAAATGTAAAAATCCCTGCATCAACCACAATTGGCCCAGGGGCAGTAATCGAAAAAGGAGCTGTTATTGGCAAGAATTGCAGGATAATGGCCAATACCGTAATTGAGCATTATGCAATAATTGGCAATAATGTAATAATCCATCCTGGGACAATCATTGGATGGGAATGCCAAATCGGTGACGATTGCATGATCTTTTCGAATTCAGTAATCGGCGGAGACGGCTTCGGCTTTTCACAAGATCAGCATTTCAACCATCACCGGATCCCACAAACAGGAAACGTTATTATTGGTAAAAATGTAACCGTAGGTGCAATGAATACTATTGATCGTGGTACTTATGAAGCTACCACCATTGGAGACGGAACCATCATTGACAATATGTGCCATATAGCTCACAATGTTAAAATGGGTAAAAACTGCATCATATGCGCGGGATTCCTCTGCGCAGGATCGTGCAATATAGGCGACAGGGTGGTGGCCAGCGGAGGTGCTATGTTGAAAGACCATGTAAATATATGTAGTGACGTGTACCTGATGCACCGCGCCGGAGTTGTCCAGGACATTAAGGAACCGGGGATGTATGCTGGATCACCAGTACTTCCCATGCCCAGGTATGTAAAAAGCAACGCCATATACGCTCAATTGGATGAAATGCGCCAGAAAGTACGTGAGCTTTCCGGACAAAAATCTCTTTCAAATAAAAGCGCGGAATTATAATGTCCCGTTCTCCTGTCAGCAATCGAACAGCTATATGCTGTATTCTATCTGAAAACACCCCTTCTTCTGGAAATTTGTATCTTTGCATAGCATATGGGACAAAATCCTAGCAAAAGATCAATTGAGATCTTATCCCACAATAATTGCATCTTAATAACAGATGTTACAAAACCACTTTACCACATTCTAAACTTTTATCAATAAAAAACAGAAAAATTTATAAAAATGTCACAAAACAAGTATTTATGTGTCTATATACATAGATTATGTATATACAGTAAGGTAAAAAGGAAATGATGAGTAAATTAGATACTTTGTTGGGAAAAAATCCGGTGGCCATTGTCGGTATGTCGTCAATATTTGCAGATTCAAAAAACCTGGAAGAATATTGGGAGCATATAGTTAAAGGAGTGGACTGCATTTCAGAG
>DTSC01000101.1 GCA_012965625.1 Flavobacteriales bacterium
AAAACCACCTCTTTAAAATCACAAGAAATAATATCACCATTTTTTTTCTCTAGCTGCAAGGTTCCATTTTTATTTACATCAATAATCTTGCATGCAATCATTTGGTTCTTAACTTGATAATTTGCAAAAATACCAAATTGATAAAGGGCCTTAAGATAATCTCGGTCTATTGCTGTATTATTATTGGCTTTTAGCTGTTGATATCTGGCATTAATTGTTCTAAGAACTGCTTTTAATGCTTTCTCAATATTTACCTCCAATCCTGTCAACAATTTATGTGATACTGGATTAGGTAAATTATCTGGAAAGGATGTTTGATTTATATTGATGCCCACACCAACAATACTGCTGATTATGCGCGCCTCTCTTACATTATTTTCAATTAAAATACCACCGATTTTGTTAGAATCAACAAATATGTCATTTGGCCATTTCACATGGACTTTATAGTTTTTGTCTGCCATATTGACATGGAGCAAATCTTTTATAAAGTCTTTTATTGCCAAGGAAACCACTTTTGAAAGGATAAATTGATTCTCAATATTTATAAAGCCAGGGTACAGAATTAAACTAAAGGTTAAGTTTTTACCAGATTCAGAATGCCATAAAGCACCCCTTTGACCTTTGCCTTTAGTCTGGTCTACAGCCCATATAACCGTGCCTTCCATCACGGTTTTCTCATGTTGCAGCAATTTGCCAGCATATTCATTGGTTGACCCAATGGCATTCAATTTGATAACCTTATTTATGATACTATTTGACGATGTAATCACCTAATGCAAAGATTTGCTTATTTTTGTTTTAGAAAAATGTTTGAATGACAAGAATTTCGTTTGCAAAATCTAATATTCCTAATTCAGGAAAAGATACTGCAAAGCTAATCGATATAATTGTCAATAGTATTCAGGAAAAAAAAGGACATGATGTTGTCAGTTTAGACTTAAGGAAGAGTGAGGGGGCAATATGTGATTTTTTTATTATCTGTCATGGAAATTCAACGACACAGGTAATGGCAATTGCAAATTTCGTAGATAAAGAGGTTTACGAAAAACATGGCGACAAACCTTGGAGTAAAGAAGGTTATGGAAATAGGCAATGGGTTTTATTGGATTATGTTAATGTAGTAGTACATGTCTTCATGCCAGAAACGAGAAAATTTTATGATGTGGAAAGTTTATGGGAAGATGGAGACCTCAAAATCATCAAAGAAAAAAG
This sequence comes from Flavobacteriales bacterium, assembly GCA_012965625.1. Lineage (GTDB taxonomy): Bacteria > Bacteroidota > Bacteroidia > NORP154 > NORP154 > UWMA-0041. The sequence continues at coordinate 1,216 of DTSC01000101.1, forward strand.
AAAAGTAATATAATTATTTGAATTTAAGTGGGGCAAAGCAACGATAATAATACTGACAGCCAAAACAAAATGAGTGAAACTGGAAAAGACAATTCCTCAAAAAAACCAAAGTTTAATTTTAATTTCTATTGGATTTATGGGATCATAGCCCTAATATTCTTTGGAATGCAGTTCTTGAATTTGGGCACAGGCGCAAAACAAACTACTTGGGAGATATTTGAGCGAGACATGCTAAAAACCCAAGAAGTTAACCGGATAGTAGTGGTCAATAATGAACAAGTTGAAATTTATATTAAGAAAGAAAAACTCAACGATGAAAAATACAGGGATGTTAGATCAAGAACTATAGGAAACTCTTTAAACTTAGGACCACATTACTATTTTAATATTTCTTCTGTTGATTATTTTCTAAACGAACTAAAATCAGCACAAGAATCCTACCCATCAGATTTAAAAAAGCTCCATACAGAAAGTGAGACGCGAAAAAACTGGGGGGGCGAGATTCTTGGATGGTTGTTCCCTATAATTTTAATGATCGGATTATGGATATTCATTATGCGAAGAATGAGTGGAGGCTCTGGTGGAGGTGCTGGAGGAATTTTCAGTATAGGAAAATCCAAAGCGGCACTGTTTGATGCCAAAAAGCAAATCAATATCACTTTTAAAGACGTGGCAGCTCTTGAAGAGGCCAAAGAAGAGGTCATGGAGATTGTGGAATTCCTTAAAAAACCACAAAAATTTACAAAATTAGGTGCTAAAATCCCTAAAGGTATTTTATTAATAGGCCCTCCTGGAACAGGAAAAACACTTTTGGCTAAAGCAGTTGCTGGAGAGGCTGGAGTGCCATTTTTTTCCTTAACAGGTTCAGATTTTGTAGAGATGTTTGTTGGCGTAGGTGCTGCTAGGGTAAGAGACCTTTTCACGCAGGCAAAAGAAAAAGCACCTTGCATCATTTTTATTGATGAAATAGATGCAATAGGAAGGTCAAGAGGAAAAGGTCAGTTCTCAGGAGCAAATGATGAAAGAGAGAACACATTAAATTCATTGCTTTCTGAAATGGATGGATTCACAACAAATTCAGGTGTCATCATCTTAGCGGCCACCAATAGGCCTGAAATACTTGATTCTGCCTTATTAAGGCCAGGAAGATTCGATAGGCAAATTGGAATTGATAAACCAGACCTTGTAGGTAGAGAGGCAATATTTACCGTTCATTTAAAGCCACTTAAACTTAAGAAAGATATAAAACCAAAAAATCTCGCTTTACAAACGCCTGGTTTTGCCGGTGCAGATATTGCAAATGTTTGCAACGAAGCAGCATTAATTGCAGCAAGATATAATAAAAAGTTTGTGGACATGAATGACTTTCAGAACGCCATTGACAGAGTAATTGGCGGATTGGAGAAAAAAACCAAAATTATCTCCCCAGAAGAAAAGGAAATTGTTGCTTATCATGAAGCTGGCCATGCTGTTGCTGGATGGTATCTTGAATTCGCAGATCCGCTGGTAAAAGTTAGCATTGTTCCGAGAGGCTTGGCCGCTTTAGGCTATGCACAATACCTTCCAAAAGAACAATACCTGTATAGAACTGAAAAATTGCTGGACGAAATTTGTATGTCGTTGGGTGGTAGAGCTGCAGAGGATATTATCTTTGGCAAGATCTCTACAGGTGCAACGAGCGATCTTGAACGAATAACTAAAGTAGCCTACAATATGGTGACAATTTATGGCATGAATAATAAAATTGGAAATCTGTCTTTTTATGACCCACAAAAAGGCGAATATTCGTTTACCAAGCCGTATTCGGAGAGTACTGCACAAACCATTGATATTGAGGTTCGAAATTTAATTGCAACGGCTTATCAAAGGGCCTTAAAATTATTACGGGATAAAAAGGATCAATTAGAAGCAGTAGCTAAAGAGCTGTTAAAAAGAGAAGTGATCTTTCAAGAAGATATTGTTCGCTTGATTGGGGAAAGTCCATTTGCTACTACAGAACCTCAAAAACATAAAGACCTGGCGAAAAAAGCAAGGAAGAAAAGTAATGGAGCAAGTAAAAAGAAACCTAAGCCAATAAAGAAAACGACTAAGGCAGATTCTTAAGAAGATATTGGATTGCGCTGAAATTACCTTTTTAACTTTTCTTTTAAATCAATTTTATGCAATCAGCCCCTAAAGAAAAAGTGCTTAAAGAAGTTCGAAAAGCACTTATCAAGAAGTCTTTAAAAAAATTCCCAAGCCTAAACACCACCAAAAATATTTACAAATTACCTAAATCAGAAAAAGATGATCTAGGCGTTCTCTTTGCCGAGCAATTTTCTCAGGCAGCAGGCAATTTTATTTTCTGTGAAAATGAAGAAATACTGAAGACAAGCCTCCACCAATTAATTAGCGAACAAGGTTGGGAAAAGGTCCATACAATTGATCCTGATATTCAAAAAATGCTTGACGAAAAAAATATTGGGTATACGGATAAGAGTGAGGATATGATAATTATGGATATTGGAATTACCATGTGTGAATTTCTTGTTGCCAGAAGTGGAAGTATTGTCGTCTCTTCAAAACAAACAAGTGGAAGAAGGATGGTAGTGTTCCCACCGGTACACATTGTTATTGCATACTCAGATCAACTTGTCCCACATGTGAAAGATGCACTAGTGGGATTGAAAAAAAGATATGGATCAAGATTGCCTTCTCAGATTACTGCCATAACTGGCCCCAGCAGAACTGCTGATATTGAGAAAACATTAATACTTGGTGCACATGGTCCAAAAGAGGTCTATGTTTTATTAACAGATAGGGTTCCAAGCAAATAATTTTCTTTTAATTTGTATTTGCTATTGGTTATGGAAAAAGATTGGCAAGCCATTTATTCTTCAGATAAACTGCATAGCATTGAGTTAGTAAAAGGATTATTAGCAGACTGCAATATAAAATCTATAGAGATCAACAAACAAGACTCTTCCTATTTATTTGGAGAAATTGACTTGTACGTTAAAAGTGAGCATGTGATAAAGGCAAAGCATCTAATCGGAAAAAATAATTTATGAACAACTTCATTCAAAGAACAATCACCGGCTTCTTTTTTGTAACCATTTTGCTTTCTGGAATATTCTTTGGAAAATATACTTTTATAGGATTGTTCATGCTTATCACTTTTACAAGCTTATGGGAATTTTATTCAATGACTGAGAAAAGCGGCTTTAGACCTCAGAAATTAATAGGCACCTTAGCCGGAACAGCTTTTTTCCTCATCAGCTCACTTTACCTGCA
>DTSC01000102.1 GCA_012965625.1 Flavobacteriales bacterium
TTAAGCTTTTTTATTCCCGCTTATAAAAATGAATTTTAAACGCGTCCATAAAAACCCCATTAGCTGCGCTAACAGGTTTTGATCTTGTCGGGATGGGGAGATTTTACTGCGACAATGTGTTGTCAGGAGACTAGAGTACTTGAAAAACACTACATTTATGCTTGAAACGTTGAAACTATGAAAAAACTATACGCTGCATTTTTACTGCTGACAATCAGTTCATCTTCCATTGCTCAATCATTTTCAACCTCCAACCTACCCATTATCATAATTAATACCATTGCCGATAGTATTGACGATGAACCAAAGATTATGGTTGAAATGGGCATTATTGAGAATGCTATTGGTTTGAACAACGTGAATGATCCTTTAAATCATTTCGAAGGATATTGCGGGATAGAGTTTAGAGGACATTCATCCCAAAGCTTCGACAAAAAGAATTACTCCCTCGAATTATGGAACCAATTGGGAGAAGACTCAGCCGTTAGTTTGTTAGGTATGGGTAAGGAAGAAGATTGGATTTTGCACGCAAGCCACATGGACAGAACATTTATGAGGAATCCATTATTTTATCGCATTTGGCGTGAAATGGGACATTGGGCTAGCAATGTGAGATATGTAGAACTTATCATCGATGGTGATTACCGAGGTGTATATCATCTAATGGAAAAGATAAAAAGAGACGACGATAGATTGGATATTGCCAAACTCGATTCCAATGATAATGCAGGAGATTCTTTAACCGGTGGTTATATCATAAGAATGGATTGGCCTGGTGGCCAAGGCTGGTACTCCAGTTACAACGCGATGGCAGGAACCCCACTTTTTTTTCAATATTATTACCCAAAGGAGGAAAAAATAACTACCCAACAAGGGAATTACATAGCAGGGTATATAGAGGAATTTGAAGAAGCCCTTTTTTCATCAAATTATACGAATTCACAAGGTAAGCGCTACCAAGAGTATATTGATATTACAACCTTTGCCGACTTGTTTATCGTAAATGAGCTAAGCCGTTCGGTCGATGGATATAAGGCAAGCAGTTTTATACATAAAGACAAAGACAGTAAAGGAGGTCTTTTGAAAGCTGGTCCCATTTGGGATTTTGATTTATCCTCTGGTAATGCCGAATATTGCGATGGAACAGCTACTTCAGGTTGGACATATCTCCAGACTGCATTCGAATGCGATGATTTGGATTTAATGCCTATGTGGTGGGATGCATTTATGGCCGATACAATATTTACGAACCATTTAAGGTGCAGATGGGAGTCGCACAGATTAAACATGCTTCACAGCGATACATTGAGCGATTACATAGCTTTAATGGTTGATTCTGTTGACGATGGACAAACTCGAAATTTCCAACGCTGGAATATTCTCAATACTCCTCTCTGGGCCGAGCCAAGCTTGCCAGGAACTTATGCAGGAGAAGTTCAAATGCTGGAAGATTGGTTTACCGCAAGAATTACATGGTTGGATGCCAATATTCCTGGCGACTGTTCTAACGATTTTATTACTATCGAAGAAAAGGAGAAATTAAGAATATTAGTTTATCCAAACCCAGTTTCAACCACGTTGTTTGTTGATTTGGCAACACCAAAATTCGGACAAATTGCTATCTATAATTTATGCGGAGCTCAGGTTTACGCTAAAGATTTTGATGGAACAGTTCAGTTAAACATGGCTTTCCTTTCACCGGGAGTGTATTTGATAGAAATTATTTCCGAAGGCATAAGTCATCAAGAGAAGTTGATCATTAGATAGAATAGGAATATCATCCAGTACCACCTCCTATATCAAGAATATTTAATGAATCTTTTTTAATATAGCGGCTAATAATTTCTTTTGATCGCTCAAATTCAAGAATACCATCGCCAATGTTTAAGCGATTATCTTCATCAATGATTTTGTAGTGTTCATAAATTTCATTTGGAATGTTCTTACTCATTTTAATCTATTCTGTTGCATATAACGGTCCGGCAAAACTATGTTTTAATGCAGTTTAGGTTTTGTTGGCACACGTTCTTATTGTTTCATTAGTTTTTTTCTTTCTATTTCTCCTGTTTCAAATTGAATAGACAAATAGTATATTCCATTTGATAATTCATTTATTACAATGGTGTTTTTGTCTGAAATAAGACTTAATTCTCCTATGCTATTATAAATTTTCACTTTCTCAATTGTTTTTTCGGTGGCAATATTTATTAGTCCATTAGTAGGGTTTGGATATATCCTAACAGTATTAATGTTAACTTTTTCATCAATTCCTGTTATGATACAATTTACAGAACACCATCCTCTTGCATTTAATTCACAAAGAATAGTTTCATAAGCAGGTTTGTTTGTTCCATCATTATCCCAAGTTCGAACACCTAAAGTTCTTAAATATTCAAGAAAGATGATGTCTGTAATGCCATAAAAGATACCTAAATCATTCACTTCTTGCTGTGACCAATCAGTTGTTTTAAAAAGTGTTAGGTATTTGATGTTATCATAATAAGTATCCCAAGATGTAAAAACATTTTGAAAAAATTGAGCTTGTAAAGCGTATGAACTATTGCAGCTATCACTTGATGCGTAGCCACATTCGGTAAAATAAATTGGTTGTAAAGTATCTGAATATATACCAACTAAACTACTAAAATCACTATTAACAACTGAGGGCGATTCCATAGTGAAATCAGGATTTAAGGGGTAGTATGTTAATGCAATAATGTCTAATCCGTTGTTGACCGTTTGACAAAGGGATGATGTTGAAGCTCCAACAAGTCCGTCATAGGTAAATGTAGTCCCTACTTTTAAGTCTGTTCCGTGAAGATTAAAATATAATTGCTTTGCATAAGGAACGATAGAGTCTAAAAATGTTTTGTATTGATTGTATTGAATTGTATCCGTTCCCATATAAATATCACTTTCATTACCAATATTTAGGGCGGATAGTTGAACGTTTGGGATATGAGTAAATAATGTATCTAAAAGGGTTTTAAATCTATTAATCATTATTATATCATCAAAATCAGTTGAAACCAAATCTGTTGGAGTAACTTTTACATTGGTGTTCATTGTAGGAATTTGCAATTCTACTTTTGTTCCATAAGCAGGATAATAAATGTCAGCTATATCCAATACGTTACTAATATAGCTTGCATCAAAATTTCCAGTACTTGGCTCAATACTTGACCAAGCGAAAGTCAAATGAACAGATTCCATACAGCCCGTTTGTGCATAAGCATATGCAGAGTCGTAATTGTTGTTTTGAGCCATATCCACTTGCCAAGCTAATATCCTGTCACCTTTAGGAAGTTGAGCATAGGTGTTAATTGTGAATAAGCTTAATAGTAAAAGTATTATTAAATTTTTCATCTATTCTTATTTTCTTATGTGTGCAATGGTGCGTGTATGGTGTCGTAGCATCCCGAAGGGTGCTATGCATTATACATATTGTTGTATGCCATTTTCTTTTATTCAAATTTAAAACATGCTGACTAATCAAGTGTTTATCAAAATCTATTGGACTATTTATTTTCCGTTAGCAATGATGGTGTGAAACTTACTTCCAAAGTTCAATGAGATAACTCATCACATTTTTACTACTGATACCTTCAATGGCATCTGGTGAAACCTGCTGGGAGATTGTTTCAATAATGGACGGATAGCGGCTTGCATCTGCATGCTCTTTAAAATAAAAAGGAACTCTTGATCGGTCAGGATGACTGTCAGTACCGAAATAATCAGCCCCAAAGCAAATGGAGTTGAAACCTCCAAGTTCAATGCCGTAATTGATGTGCTGGTAAAGGACATTGGAGTCCTCGTTATTGACAAATGCCCTTAAAAAATTAACTCCAATGATTCCCCCCCGTTGGATGATTTCTTTTGCAATGTCGTCTGGGATGTTGCGCACATGATTGAAAACCTTTCGGTAATTTGAATGACTGGCCAGAATAGGCACCTCCAAGTTATGTTTTGAAAGGTAATCCAGAATATCTTGGGCTAGGGCATCACTGGCATGTGAAAAATCGACCGCAATTTTTTTCCCATTCAAATACTGAAGTAATGTTTTTCCATCTTCCTTTAACCCTGCTTCGCTGTTATTTCCTCCTCCAAATCTATTTTCTGCGTGGTGTGTAAACCCAATGTATAAGATTCGTGTTGTGTTGGTGATGATTCGCTCCAATCGCTCTAACCCAATTTTCAGCGGCTCATCCTCTTCGCAAAACCCGGAGGCGTTTTCAATCGCTGCAATCATACCCAATTTGGACGAAGTAGCAATTTGACTCAAGGTGTTTATGTCATGGACCAAGGTGCAATCATTCGGGTATTCGGCAAGGAAGGATGCAAAGATCTCACTCTGTCTTACGGCCAATGCTGTGCTTCTATTTTTGGTAGCCGTAAAAATGGCCATCACTTGCAGTTTCACATTTCCTTCAGCCAACGCTGGAAAGGAACAACCAATACCCTCTCGTTTGAAAGGGT
>DTSC01000103.1 GCA_012965625.1 Flavobacteriales bacterium
TCGGTATCACCTTTCCACTCGGCCAGGGTGGTTTCTAATATGGTTTTCTGCTCGTTCATGGTTTTGTCTTGTATGGACAAGAGCAGTTTTTTGAAGTTCTTCATCATAAATTTCTTGTCCTTTTTCCCACCGAACTGGTCTGGGTAGCCGTCAGAGAATATATACAGGGTATCTCCTTTCTCCAGCTTCAGCTCGTGATGGGTAAAGGGCTTTTGTGCTCCTGTAAAAAAACCTACGGGTTGTCTGTCTGGCTTTAGCTCCTGTATTTCTCCTTTTCTAATTATAATCACAGGGCTATAGGCTGCAGCCACCTGCAGGGTGGATTGCTTGTCCCACGCGATTAGTGTTGCATCCATTCCGTCTTTCTGTTGTCCTGCCTCTCCTGTTTGTTTTAAGGCGTTGATAAAACCCTTTCTTACCTCAAAGAATATCTCGTTAGGCTTGGTGATGCCTTTCTCAACCACAGCCTCATCTAAAAGTGATGACCCTATCATGCTCATAAAGGCCCCTGGCACACCGTGGCCTGTACAATCACAGGCGGCGAGGTAAACACGATCATTATGGTGCTGCATCCAGTAGAAGTCGCCACTTACAATGTCTTTGGGCTGAAAGAGGATGAAGCCATCTGGCAAAGCATCCTTAAGGTTTTCAATGGTGGGCAGCAGGGCTCTTTGTATATTCTCTGCATAGCGGATGCTATCGGTGATATCTTTCTTTTGTTCTTCTACCTTTTGCTTCTGCTCTTCCACCACTTGTTTCTGCTGTTCTACCTTTTGTTTCTGCTCTTCTATTACCTTTTTCTGCCTTCTTGTTACCTGCAAGCGGTTTAAGATGAAAAAGGCAAAGAGTAGCACCATTACAAGGCCTCCACCTGCAGACCAGGCGATGAGCTGCTGGCGCTTTTCTCTTTCTGCCGATAGTGCCATCTGCTCCTGGTGTTTGGCATCTGCCAGGGCTTGCTCTTTTTCGTATTTGTGCTTGAATTCCTGTTGTATGATGGCTTCCTTGTTTTCTATGCTAAGGATGCTGTCGCGCATTTCAATGTACAGCTCGTGCATCTCAAGGGCCTGGCGGTGCTTTCCCAGCTTTTTGTAGGTTTCCCATAAATTTTTAGAAGTATATTTGATATTTGCAACATTACCTATTTCCTGTGAAATGCTCAGTGCTTTTGTGCTTTTCTCCAGAGCTTTGGCGTAATCGCCCTGATCTTTATAAATAAGTCCAATGTTATTTAAAGAACCAGCAATGCCTTTTTTATCTCCCAGCTCCTCAAATATTTTTAAGCCTCTGTTGTAATAGTCTATGGCTTTGGCGTAATCACCCTGCCTATGATAAATTTCTCCAATGTTATTTAAAGAGGTAGCAATGCCTTTTTTATCCCCCAGCTCCTCTCTTATTTTTAAGCTTCTGGTGTAATAGCCTATGGCTTTGGCAAAGTCGCCCTGATTTTGATAAATAAGTCCAATGTTATTGTAAGAATCTGTCATTCCCATTTTATCACCTGTTTCTTCAGCAATCTTTAAGCTTCTGGTATAATAGTCTATGGCTTTGGCGTAATCGCCCTGATCATGATAAATTTTTCCTATGTTATTCATAATATAACTCATTCCTTGTTTATCGCCTATCTCTTCTTGGATCTTTAAGCTTTTATCGTAATACTCCAGGGCCTGTTTATGCTTGCCTTGTTCGTAGTAAATATTTCCAATGTTACCCAAAGAGGAAGCTATTCCCTTTTTATCACCTATTTCTTCTCTTTTCTTTAAGCTTTTATCGTGATACTCAAGGCCCTGCTCATAATTGCCTTGAATCCAAAAAGCAGTACCCTGGGTATTCAGTGCATCTGACATCCGTTTTTTATTGCCTGTAGCTTCTGCCAGATCGTACTCCAGCTGGGCAAAATAAAAGGCAGAGTCGGGCTGAGAAAATAGATAACCATACCAGGCTATTTTATTCATGGCTTTTAGCCTGTTGGTGTCAGGCTGAGATTTATCGTTCCACACCCCCCAGAGGGAGTCGAGGTTTACCGCCGAAGCCATGGTGAGCCAAAGGCAGAGGGAGCATATGAGGGTGAGGCGTAGCATACCGCAATATACAAAAACCCTGTTTGTGGAGAGTTTAGTCTTTTACTACCTTTCGAGAGTAGACCTTTCCCTGCTCATCCAAAACCCGAACAAAGTAGATACCCCTGGCAGCATTGGAGATATCCAGCGTATTGGAACTTGTAGTTAGCACCAGCCTGCCGTAGATGTCATAGATGGAAGCAATGCCTTCTACTCCTTCAATAGTTAGGATGCCTGATGTGGGGTTGGGGAGGAGGCGGAGCTCACTTTTCTTGGTCTCCTGCAAACCAACAAGCGTTACCAATTCACAATCCGAAGTATCTGTACAATTGTTTTGGGTTACTTCTACTGCGTAGTTACCACTGGATGTAGCTGTAAAGCTTTGGTTGGTTTCTCCAGCAATTGGAGAATAATTGTTGTCACAATCCAGCCATTGATAGGTTCCGCTTGTAGCATTGGCTGTAAGAGTTGGTGAGCTGTTGGTTATTCCATTATCTACTGTATTAATGGTAAGGTTGAGAGTAATTACAGAATCACAGCCTCCAACATTGACCAGGGTATGTGTTGCCGTATTGTTGCTGGAGGTATACGTATTTCCGTCGATCCATGTGTAGGTGTCACAGGCGGTTTGTGTATCAGTACCAGTGTTATTATTTATAGTGAGATTTAGTGTAATCACAGAGTCACAACCAACCACATTGATTAGTGTATGTGTTGCTGTATTGTTGTTTGAAGTGTAGGTATTTCCATCTATCCATGTATAGCTTTCACATGCGGTTTGGGTGTCTGTTCCTGTATTGCTGCTATTGATAGTAAGGTTTAGTGTAACTACAGAATCACAGCCAGCGGCATTGGTCAGAGTATGGGTTGCTGTATTGTTACTTAATGTGTAGGTGTTTCCATCTATCCATGTATAGCTGTCACAGGCGGTTTGGGTATAGGTTCCTGTAGAACTATTTAAGATAGTAAGATTAAAGATAATTACACTATCACATCCTGCAATGTTAGTTATGGTATCTATATAAGTGCCTGATGTTGCCCATGTAAAATTTCCACTAGGGGAAGTATAGCTATCACAAGCTGTATAATTGATTGTATTAATTATACCATTTTTATACCATGCAATTTTATTATCATAAAAAGAAGCAGATAGCACATCCATATCGCCATCACTATCAATATCAGTAGCGTATACTGAATAGGCTTGATATGCTGATGTTGTAATGATGTTAGCTGTGAAATTCTGATTCCCGTTATTTTCATACCATGCAATTTTATTATCATTTGACGAAGCAGAAAGCACATCCATATCACCATCGGAATCTAAATCCATAGCATATACTGATGAACCACCAGTTGTTGTTGTTGTAATAGTATCTCTAGTAAAATTCTGATTTCCATCATTTTCATACCATGCAATATCAAAATAAGAAGCAGAAAGCACATCTACATCACCATCTCCATCTAAATCAGTAGCATAGACTGATTTTTGAGCACTACTAGTTGTTGCAATAGTATGAAGAGAGAAGTTTTGAGTACCATCATTTTCGTACCATGCAATGTCATAATAGGCAGAACCAGAAACCACATCCATATCTCCATCCCCATCTACATCAATAGCGTAGACTGATAGGGCACCCATTGCAGTAACTGTAATATTATGATTCGTGAAGTTTTGGTTGCCGTCGTTTTCATACCATGCAATTTTATTATCATAAAAGGAAGCAGACAGCACATCCATGTCTCCATCTCCATCTAAATCAGTAGCATAGACTGAATTAGGGCGATCTGCAGTTATTGTTATGAGGTGATCCGTGAAGTTTTGATTCCCGTCATTTTCATGCCATGTAATTTTATCATCATCACGAGAAGCAGAAAGTACATCCATGTCACCATCACTGTCCACATCAGTAGCATAAACAGATATGGGAGACAATAAAGTTGTAGTAATTACATGAGATGAGAAACTCTGACTGATGTCATTCTCATACCAAGAAATTGCACCACCAAGAGCAGCAGAAATTACATCCATATCGCCATCACTATCAATATCAGCAGCGTATACTGAATAGGCCCCATTAACAGTTGTCGAAATAATATTTTCAGAAAAAGGTACACAGTTTTGTGCTTGTAGGGTACTTAAGGAATAGAACCAAAAGAAAATAATAAGTATTGTTTTCTTCATGCAATAATGTGTTATCGTAAATACTAAAATACGATATTACAGGGAAATAGTTACAGGGAAAAACCAAGCATTTCCCTTCCTTTTGCCACGAATAAAAACACACCCTACTTTCCGATACAGAATCTGAAAAGCTCCATAAACTACTGATAACCAGCGCCTTAATATTTTCGGGTTACAGAATAGTAACAG
>DTSC01000104.1:0-1594 GCA_012965625.1 Flavobacteriales bacterium
GACCCACCTAGAGATGAGAATGGCAAAAAAATCGATTCTCTTTTTCAATATAAATACCTTAAAAATCATTTTTGGGATAATATTGATTTCTCAAACGATAATATGCTTAGGACCCCTATATATCATAATAGGATGATGCGATTTTTAAAAAAGATGACAGCCCAGATACCGGATTCGATAAATGCATCTGCAGATGATCTTTTGCAATTAGCTCAGCAAAATGATGAAATATTTAAATATACTTTAAGCAAGATCATTTATATGTATGAAACATCTAAAATAATGGGGATGGATGCAGTTTTTGTGCACCTTGCAGAGAAGTATTATATGACCAATAAAGCCTTTTGGATAGACTCTGTACAATTATTCAAAATATCAGACCGCGTTCGTTCCATCAAACCTACGCTTATTGGAAAACAAACTCCGCCCATTTACAATATGAGAGATAAGGACGGAAAATTAATCCCCTTATACTCTGTTGATGCAGAATATTTAATGTTAGTCTTCTGGGATCCAGATTGCGGCCATTGCAAAAAAGAAATGCCAAAGATTAAGGAGGTGTATGATAAGTATAAGGACAAAGGCTTGAAAGTATATGCTGTTTGTACAGAAATTGAAGAAGATAAATGGATCAAATATCTAAATGAGCATCCATTTGATTGGATTAATGTAGCAGATTTTGAGCTGAAGAGCCCCTTTCGTGATCTATATGATATAAGCAGCACACCTCAAGTATTCCTGTTGGACAGGGACAAGAAAATAATTGCAAAGAAATTAAACCACGAACAACTAGACAGAGTCCTGGAGAGAATGACCAAAGAGAAAGGATAACAGTAATCTATTATCTTTTACTTTAGAAATTCCGGATATACGTTTTGTTCTTGATAGTTACCGTATATTGCCGATCACAATCTTTGTTGCCAAAGTCCACAGTCCTCTTTTTAAGGTCTTCAGGCTGGATCTCTAATACACCTTCAGTTATTTCAGGCAGCCAGCCACAGAATTGAACCCTCAATGGTGTAGTAATATTAACCGTAAATGACCTTCCTTCACGATTGGTTCCTTCCGCAGTACCGCTAATTGAATAAACATCATCTAAAATGCCATTAAAAAACATGCAACATGAACTATCCGGATTCAATGTCCAAAACCCAGTGTTCTGCCCCTCTATCCATGTCCTGGTTCTTGTAGAACTCCATGTAACCTCCTGACTTCCATCAGGAGAAGCGACTGCACCATCTACTACAATAGAGAATGAATTACTGCCCGTATTGGTTATTGTTTTCGTTCCCTCCACACTATAATCATCTATATGGTAATTTTGCAATGTTGTAGTAATTATTGTTCCAGTAACATTATACTTACCCGAAAACACCGAAACAATTTTTCCTTTTCGATTTTTACCATCATTGCCAGTACAATTCACTGTTCCAAAATCAATTGTTAAGGTTTTTGGGAAAGTAGTGTTCCAGGTACCATTGGTATCCCAGGCAGGAGGATTTAATGTTATCGTAGCACAACTAGAACTAAATGTGTAGTCTGTACTACCCATTTTACCTGTACCGTCTAAATTTTCCTCTTCAGCAACTTCATT
>DTSC01000104.1:1612-4429 GCA_012965625.1 Flavobacteriales bacterium
GATATTCTTAAGGACATCATCAAACAGATTTTCTGCGAGTGCATTGTCCTCAGCAGTTGTTGTTTGCCTATTTAACTTTCGTTTTTTACAAGATGTAGAAACTAATAAACAATAGATTACAAGCAATGTTATAACTGGAATAATATTTTTCATAATCTTAATTTTTTAACAATTAGACACCTAAAGTAGCAATAAACGATCAAAATAAACTTATCATTGATAAATCATTATTGTAAATGTCAAAATATTGGATTAATTTCATAGTTTAGAAGCCAAATTAACTCCTTTTTCTAATACATCAGGAGAACATACATTATGAAAGTATTAATATTATCTCTATTTATTTTAGCCAATGGGTGTCTAGCATTTGGGCAAACTAATGAGAGCACACAGCCTGAAAAGAAAGAATCTGATAAGAAATCTGTTCAGAAAACGGATGGAGCTAAAGTAGAGAAAGAAGCAGTAAGAACGAAGAAGGGAAAAGGAAAAAAAGCAGATGTTCCAGAGACTGCATTGGATTTCCTAATAGCGGGTAACCATAAGAAAGAGCTGGATGATTTAGAAGCAGCAATGCTAGACTATAATAAGGCAATTGAACTGGATCCAAATTTACACACTGCATATCTGGTGAGAGGTGCTATTTATTTTATACTCCAAAATTTCGAATCATCCTTAAGTGACTTCGACAAAACCGTAGAATTAACCCTGGTTTTGATTGAGACCTCTATTAAACGAGGAAATGTGAAAACCATTCTAGAAGATTGGAAGGGTGCAGCAATAGAATTCAACAAAGCCGACAATTTAAAAAAACTAATGGGTGAAGCCCTGTATAATAGAGGCCATGTAAAGTACTTTTTAGAGGATAAAGAAGGATGCTGTAAAGATCTTGAAGAAGCTGGCAAATACGGCTTCATGCAAGCCTATACATATATAAAAAAGTACTGTCAATAAAGCAATTTAATTACTGCTATCCAAAATCTGGACACCTTAGATCTTCTATCCTTTTTCTTGGCTTATACCTAAATGTGATTATTATTTCATGTGTATTAGAGCTGTAATGCCTAAGCTTGGACATGGTAAGATCAAAAGCGTAACCAACCTGAAAAAAGTTCCTTACATTAAAACCAACAATGCCGATAAGCGCATCTACTTTCCTATATGCCAAGCCTGCCCACATTGTATTTTGATAATTAAATTTAATGTTAATGTCTGCTTGAATTGGTGTTAATAGTCCAAATTTTATATGTGTTGAGGGGATAATATAAGAATCTATTTTTCTTAGTCGGATCCTATAGCCTCCCGTTAAAAAATAATGCATACGCAAGGTATTAGATGTACCACCAAGAGGTATAGGTAGTAATTGCTGAATTGACAAACCTCCAAAATATTTTTTTGTATACATCCATAAACCTGCTGCAGCATCTGGCGTAATGGCTGATATGGACAGCAGGTCAGGATCATCTGGCGTGGCAGTAGTCAAACCATCAGTATTTAATGAATACTGCTTAATACCTGCAAAGAACCCAAAAGATACTCTAAGTTGATAGCTCAATCGCATATGATATGAATAGGAGCCATAAAAATTTAAATTGCTTATCGGCCCAGTTTCATCTTTCAAAACATATCCTCCCATGGCATGATGATCTCTATCTCCAAACTTCCTTGGTTCATTATGGCCAAAATTTACCGGTGAGTGTGCACTTATCAAATACGTAGTAGGTGCAGCTCCAAATCCTAGCCATTGAGTTCTAGATCCAAGTTTAACCTCTAAATAATCACCACTTCCACCTATCGCTGGATTTATCAAGTAATTATTAAATAAATACTGACTATACTGTGGTGTTTGCTGCCCAAAGCCATTAATAGCTATAGCTACTCCAATGATCAGAAGAGGTATTTTATTTTTTTTCAACATCCTATTTGTATTTAATTATTTATTTAACTAAGGTTACATTCCCTTGAAGACTACTCCCCGATTCTATAAAATCAGGATTAACACCTTCAATGATATAATAATAAACAGCAGTAGGCAAAACAGTGTTTGTAAGCATATGTTTCCCATCCCATGGAATTTCATACCCCGTTGAGTTAAAAACGATGTCACCCCATCTGTTATAAACTGTAACCCTCGATTCAGGGATTAGACTCAAATTTGTAATCTCCCAGGTATCATTACTTCCATTGCCATTTGGTGTAAATGCAGTAGGAATAGAAATAAAACAGTTAGGAACTAGTGTTGATCCAATATCAGGAGGGCAGTTATATATATCTGTTACCGTAACAGTATATGTTCCTTTTTCCAGCCCTGAAAGATCAGAAGAAACAGAACCATCTGACCATTGGTACACATACGGCGGAGTGCCTCCTGTAGTCACAGATGAAATAGAACCTCCTCCATCATTACAAGTATTGGATAATTCCACATCTATTGGCTCATCTGGTTGCAAAATTTCTACACTTTCTGTAACTGTATCACAATTATTAATGTCAGTGACATATACGCTATAAATGCCAGCTGACAACCCTGTTGCATTTGCAGTGGTTTGAGAATTCGTGTCAGTCCATAAATATATGTAGGGTGATGCGCCACCGCTTAAAATAGAACAAGAGGCAGTACCTTCATTACCCTCATAGCAAGTTGCATCTGTATAGCTTACTAATATGGTTATCGGAGGAGGCTCAACCAACTCAAATGATTGTGTATCTGGAGGACAATTATTGGCATCATTAATAGTAACAGCATATGTTCCGGCAACTAAACCGGTAACAAAAGAGTCAGTGCTGACAGAAGGAGACCAGATAAATGAATAGGGCATG
>DTSC01000105.1:0-18646 GCA_012965625.1 Flavobacteriales bacterium
AAGTGATTTAGTGGTAATTGATGTATCTGATCCCACTCAACCCGATTCATGTAATTTTTATGGAGGCGGATCAAATAGCATTGCGACTTGGGGAGTTAACTCATATCAAAATAAAATCTTCCTATCTTACATCTGTGCTTTGGTTCCTTTTTCTTCTAATTGGACAGGTGTGAAAATTTTGACATTCACTCCATGTTCAGCTAACAGTATTGAGGAAAAAGTCAATAATAGATTCTCAATTTCCCCTAACCCTGCTCAAAATTCAATTACACTTAATTCTGAAAACTGGGTTAATAAAAGTGATGCCAAAGTAAATATTACAAACATAATGGGGGAAATATTAATCCAAAGTTCGCTATTGTCTAGTTCTACTTCGATTGATATTAGTTCTATACCACAAGGTTTATACATGGTTCAAATAGAAAATGGGACTAATTATGTTCAGAAGTTTATCAAACAATAACATTTGCTAACAATATGCAAAAAGCATTAAAACAACTTTTTACACTAACCGTTAATCACATTTTCAAAAATAAATTTTCACCTTTATTGAAGGATTAATTTGGCGATGATTTCCAATTCATTGAATCGAGGATATCCGATCTGTTTGCACTCCCCCCCTCACCAAGGCCGAGGACCACGGTATTCTCTCCGTCCAAACAAAATACAAAGGGCCTATCTGTAGCCGAAAGGGTTGCTCAGAATTTGAATCGCTAATCGTCAATTAATCAATACAAGGTTAAGCTGCTTCTTTAAAAGATCAACACTATTTATAAGCACAGAAACAGGGTCACCAAGGGTGTATTTTTGGTGGTATCTCTTGCCTTTCAGGCAATAATTATCCTGGTCATAGAAATAATGATCATCGTCCAGATCACTTATTCTTACCAATCCTTCGCATTTATTGTCAGTCAACTCAACAAACAAACCAAACTCTGTAACTCCGGAAATAATTCCGTTATATTCTTTTCCGATCTTGTCTTGCATGAACTGAACTTGCTTGAATTTTACTGAATCTCTTTCGGCATGCACCGCTTTTTTCTCTTGGTTTGAGCAGTGTTTACAATATTCTTCCAGCTGGTTTGTCATCATTACATTGGGCTTTTCATCTGCAAGGTAAATGGCAAATAAGCGATGAACCAATAAATCCGGATATCTTCGGATTGGTGATGTGAAATGGGAATAATACTTAAACCCCAAACCGTAATGGCCAATATTTGCAGATGTATAAATTGCTTTTGACATCGTTCTTATAGCAATAGTTTCTATTACATTTTGTTCAGGCTTTCCTTTAACTTCGTTAAGAAGCTTATTGATAGAAAAGGCGATGTCTTTCGGTGTTCCCAGCCTGAGCTCGTAACCAAAGGTTTTAAGAAACATATTAAATTGCTTGAGCTTTTCAGCATCCGGAGTATCATGTACCCTGTAAACAAAGGGACGAACCTGTTTTTTGCTGGCGTTGTTTCCGGTTTTTCCAATGAATTCAGCAACCCTGCGATTGGCAAGCAGCATAAACTCTTCAATCAAGCGGTTTGAGTCCATTACTTCTTTGGGGATAACCCTGAGCGGATTCCCTTTTTCATCCAGGTCAAACTTTACCTCAATTCTTTCAAAACCAATAGCACCCTCTAGAAAACGATTTTTTCTCATTCGTACTGCAATTTTATTAAGGAGCATTATCTGTGTTTCAAACTTCTTGTTTTTATGCTTTCCTTCAATTAGTTCCTGGGCTTCACTGTAGGTGAAGCGCTGGTCAGAACAGATTATTGTTCTCCCAAACCACTCGTTAATTATTCCTCCCTTTTCAGTCATTTCAAACACTGCAGAAAAACAAAGCTTTTCTTCGTTTGGCCTAAGTGAACATATAAGGTTAGATAATTTTTCAGGAAGCATAGGGATTACCCTGTCAACCAAATATATTGAGGTCCCCCTATCAAAGGCCTCTTTATCAATTTCTGAACCTGGCTGTACGTAATGAGAAACGTCAGCAATATGAACACCGATTTCCCAGTTTCCGGCCCTGTTTTTTTCTATTGATAAAGCATCATCAAAATCCTTCGCATCTTTTGGATCTATGGTAAACGTGGTAACCTTTCTAAAATCTCGTCTTCTTGAGATTTCTTCATCGCTGATCTTTATTGGTATCTTATCAGCAAGCTTTGCAATATGTTCCGGAAAAGAAGATGGTAAATCCAGCTCGGAAAGAATGGCATTTATCTCCGTATCATTATCACCAGGAACACCGAGCACTTCAATAATTTCACCAAAAGGGTTTGCTGTGCTTTTAGGCCAATCGGTTATTTTTCCAATGGCCTTCATCCCATTTTTTCCGCCATTTAGCTTATTGATTGGAATAAAAAGGTCTATATGGATCTTGGGATTATCAATAATCAGAAATGCAAAATCTTTTTGGACTTCCAGCCGCCCAACAAAATTGGTTTTATGGCGCTCGATGATTTTTATAATTCTGCCATTAATTTTTTCTGATCCACCTCTTCTATGCTTGTTGGTAGTACGTTTAATTACACTTACTGAGACAAGATCATTATGAAGTGCGTTCAATGTGTTTTTCGGGGCGATATAAATATCGGTTTTGCTGTCTTTGGATATAATGAATGCAGCCCCCCTTGTAGTCATATCCACTGTACCCTCAATCAGTACATTGGTTTCTTTTATTGCCTTTTCTTTTAGCTTGAATTTCCCCCTGTCAATTTCTTTTATGATACTCTTCTTTACTAATTCCTGAAGAATAGCTGCAGTAGCCTTCTTGTCAAAACTAGTATTGACACCGATTCTTTTTGATATTTGTTTGTGGTTAAAGGACTTTTTTGGATATTTGTTAAAGACCTTGATAATTTTTGGAATTAATCTTTTGTCTGAATTACCGGCCTGGTCTTTGTGCTTAACCATTTAAGGATTGTTGATGTTCATATTTAGGACTCTATAGAGATAATTCTATAGACTAATGTCAAAATTGCTTAAATTATGGAACATAATACATGAATTCGAGTTTTTTTATAAACAGACATAATATAATAGGAAGTTCATCCATGGGGATTAAATTTCATAAAGGGATATATTATATAACGTTCATTGGTATTTTAGCGCTAATGGGCTGCTTTAGTAACAAGCAGGCTTCTAAAACCAGCAGTGTTCATAGTGAAGAAAATAATAAATTCTCAGGAAATGCACCAAATCACACAGGCGTTTTGGGACCTTCCGAAGTGGGGTTTTCAGGGAATAAAAGAAAGATTAATTCACAGCCACAGGAAGACGCATTTAAATCGTCAAAAAAACCAAAAGGCAAATCAGAATCTAGCGGAAGCTTCAGTGCCCTAAAAACAGAGAATCGCACTTCCGCAAATCAAAAAGATGCCTTTAAAGAAAAGGGCAAAGAGGTCTCAAAACAAGATGGTCCTAATTCTTTTTCTTCAAATTATAAATCCCAAATTAACAATAATACAGATGATGCATTTAGCTCCAAGGACAAGCCCATCAATACCGACCAGCCAAATGATTACTTTGCCTCTAAAACCAAGCCTATAAAAACTAACCAGCCCAAAGACCATTTTGCCACCAAGGTGAAGCCGATTAATACGGACCAGCCCAAAGATCACTTTGCTACTAAGATCAAGCCCATCAATACGAATCAGCCCAATGATTACTTTGCCTCTAAAACCAAGCCTATAAAAACTAACCAGCCCAAAGATCACTTTGCCACCAAGGTGAAGCCCATCAATACCGACCAGCCAAATGATTACTTTGCCTCTAAAACCAAGCCTATAAAAACTAACCAGCCCAAGGATCACTTTGCCACCAAGGTGAAGCCTATCAATACTGATCAGCCCAAGGATCATTTTGCCACCAAGGTGAAGCCTATCAATACTGATCAGCCCAAGGATCATTTTGCCACCAAGATCAAGCCCATCAATACCGACCAGCCTAAGGATCACTTTGCCACCAAGGTGAAGCCTATCAATACTGATCAGCCCAAGGACCACTTTGCCACTAAGATCAAGCCCATCAATACGGACCAGCCCAAGGATCACTTTGCCACCAAGGTGAAGCCTATCAATACGGATCAGCCCAAGGATCACTTTGCTGCCAAGGTGAAGCCCATCAATACCGACCAGCCCAAGGATCACTTTGCCACTAAGATCAAGCCCATCAATACGGACCAGCCTAAGGACCACTTTGCCACCAAGGTGAAGCCTATCAATACCGACCAGCCCAAGGATCACTTTGCCACTAAGATCAAGCCCATCAATACGGACCAGCCTAAGGACCACTTTGCCACTAAGATTAAAAAAGAAGATAAGCCCATGTATTCCTATAATGAGAAGAAGCGCCAAGTTATCCCTAATACTGGCATATTGAGCAAACAACCAAAAGAGGAAGGGAATGCATTTGCTTCTGAGGATAAAGCTATTAATACGGACCAAACAAATGATTACTTTACCACCAAGGTCAAGAAAGAAGATAAGCCTATGTACGCGTATAATAAAAAGAAGCGGCAGGTTACCCCTAATACCGGCATACTAGGCAAGCAGCCAAAAGAAGAAGAAGGGGCTTTCAGCACCAAGGTCAAGAAAGAAGACAAGCCTATGTATGCCTATAATGATTATGAGCGCCAGGTTAAAACGGTTTACCCTTTACTGGGAAAGCCAAAAGAAGAAGAGGGGGCTTTCAGCACCAAGGTTAAGAAAGAGGACAAGCCTATGTATGCCTATAATGAGAAGAAGCGCCAGGTTACCACTAATACTGGCATACTAGGCAAGCAGCCAAAAGAGGAAGAGGGGGCTTTCAGCACGAAGGTCAAGAAAGATGACAAGCCTATGTATGCCTATAATGAGAAGCAGCGAGAGGTTAGAGAAAATACCGGCATATTGAGCAAGCAGCCAAAAGAGGAAAAAGGGGAGTTTTCTGTAAAAGTAGAGGACAAAGAAGGTCCAATGTATGAATATGATGAGAAAAAACGAGAGATTAGAGAAAACACAGGCTTGTTTGGAAGTAAGAAAGAACCAAACATGAAGGATACATTTGCGGTAAAAGGAAATGAAAAACAACGGCCAAAACAAAAATACAATAGCAAGAATGGCCAGCTCAAAAAGAACAAGGGCTTTTATAATCTGTTTGGGTTATTGAAAGACAAGGAAAGAGATAGAGCCAAAGACAAAACAAACAAAAAGAAAAAGAAAGAACTTGATTTATTTGGCCGCCCCATGTTTTAGGCTTTCACGCAGATGTTTTTTAACGTTCATCCCCTTAAGTTTTAGAAATTTTGTTTTTGTGAAATAGCAGGATTATTTGAGGTATATTTTATGTTTTGTTATATTTGTTCCATACCATAACACTCTTCACAATCATATTTAATTGCTGTTAAATGAATAAATCCATCAATCTATTAGTTGCATTTATTCTTTTATCATTTTTCGGAAATGCACAAACGACGTTTCAGAATTACTATGATCGGGACTTGTTGTCGACCAGCTACTTTTATGAATTTGGGCAAGGTGTTGCAGAAACAACGGATGGAGGTTTTATAGTTGTGGGAAACACGAATCTTGGATTTGGACCAGATGATGTGTATGCGGTTCGAATGGATTCTGAAGGAGATACGTTGTGGGTACGGGTATATGGTGAATTGTCTAAAAAGGAGTATGCACGCGCTGTTGTGGAAACGATTGATGGAGGTTTTGTATTGGTTGGGGAATCCAGAGCAGGATCTTCGACATATGGTGGTTTCATAATGAAAACAGATAGTTTGGGCACTTTGTTGTGGTCAAAAACTACTACTTCTAATTACGAAATGCTTAATGATGTTATTGAAATGACAGATGGTAGTCTTATAGTTGCTGGTCGTACCCAGCTATTTGGAGCAGGGGGTGCTGATATAGCCATTATCAAATTAAGCAGTGCTGGATTGGTGCTGTGGTCTAAAGCGATAGGGGGCTCGGGCGATGAATATGCGAATGCCATAGAGAATACCAGCGATGGAGGTTTTGTAATTGCTGGTAATGACGGCACATATAGTTGGGGTGGGTTTGGAGTAGTGAAATTCGACGTGAATGGCGATACATTGTGGTCTCGCGGTTACCGGGTGCAAGTGTCTAATTATGAAGGATTAGAAATAGATCAAACTAGTGATGGTGGTTATATTGTATCAGGTACTACTTACGGTGGGACAATCGGCGGATTGGACATGGTAATGCTGAAAATATCCTCAACAGGCGTGGTAGAATGGTCCAGAGATTATGGGTCTGTGGGTACAGATCAATATGGAGGCGCTGTGCAGACTTCGGACGGTGGTTATTTGCTAGGTGGTGTAGCTCCAATAAATGGTGCTTCAATTGGAGATATGGTCATGATTAAAACTGATGGTAATGGTGTAATAAGTTGGTCAAAGGGCTATTCCGCAGAGTATGGTTCTTATGCTTTTTCAATTAACCCACGTTTTCAGGTAATGGAGTCTAGCGATGGAGCCTACGTTCTGGTTGGCGGCTGCACCAATAATTTCTGGAATACCATCAGCAATTCAAATAGTTATGATCTTATTATTACCAAAGCGGACACTCTTGGGAATGTGCCTCAAGGCTGTTTCAAGAATGCAGGTCTTATATCCTCGGTTGTCACCTACACAGAATTTATGGCACCTTATTCGGTAGTTGCATCTACTCCTTCATTAACAAGTGCAACGTTTTCTGAAAGCAATACTGCTGGAAACTATAGTCACACAGGTTTACGAATGGATTTTGTTACTACAGGAGTTTCTTGTGGATTGTGTGATGGAACTGCACTTGTTGATTTGTGTGATACCATTGTAGGTACCGTATGTAGTGGTGCAGAGCCCTATACTTACTTGTGGGATGTTAACGCTGGAAGTCAAACTTCTGCTAGTGCAACTGGATTGTGTTCTGGTGGTTATACAATTACAGTAACAGATTTTATTGGGTGTACGGGTGTTGGTACAACGGCGGTAAGCTCAGCAGCCTTGCCCCAGGAAATTTGTTTGGTAACAGTAGACTCAGCAGCTACCAAAAATGTGGTGGTATGGGAAAAACCAGTTACAACTGCCATTGATAGTTTTAGAATTTATCGCGACATTGTTGGTGTTTATACTCATATTGGAAGTGTTGCTTATGCTGACTTAAGCGAATTTGTTGATTTCACCAATGGTGTTAATCCACAGACGACTTCTTATCGGTATAAAATTTCAACAATTGATACATGTGGAAATGAAAGTGCTTTGAGTGCATACCATGAAACAATACACCTAACATTAAATGGCTCTAATTTAATCTGGGATAATTATGAAGGTTTTCCGTTTTTTTATTATCGGATCCTTCGGGATACTATAGGACTTGGAGGTTTTACGAAAATTGACTCGGTTACAAATAACAATTTTACCTTTACGGACCCAAATCCCTCTCTCAACTACAATAATTATAAGATAGAGATTGTTCATCCTGATGGATGTACTGCAGAAAAAACAAAGAATTACAACTCTTCAAAATCTAATACATCATTTGCAATTGGGACAGGGATAAATGCGAAAAACAAAAAAACAGCAAAGGCTTTTTTATTGGTATCTCCAAATCCATTTACTGAATTTACAAATATTTCTTATGAAACAAGCACTAATGGACCTGTACAATTTGAAATATATGATCTGATGGGAAAAAAAGTTTGGTCTTATAAAGGTATTGCAAAGGCTGGTCGACATTCAATGATTTGGAAACCAGATGCTTCTGGTTTGTATTTTATAGATGCCTTGATGGATAGCCGCCATTTTACAGAAAAAATCATCAAAATAAAATAGTACAGAAAGAATTATGAACAGGATTATGAAAATAACAAAAATTAATTTCGCAATGCTAATAATTTGCTTTATTCATTATTCAGCACTTTCTGTTGCTGGAGGGGATAATCATGCTCTCAGCGCTCGCTCAACGGCACTGGGAGGTGCTGGAGTAACCTTGCTTGATCTATGGGCAGTACACTATAATCAAGCAGGATTAGCCGGGATAGAGGCCATTACAGCAGGAGTCTATTATGAAAACAGGTTTGCCTTGAAAGAATTAAGTGTTAAAGGAGCTGCATTGGCCTTGCCTTTACCAGGAAAAGGGCAAAATGTTTTAGGTGTTAGCATGTCTTATTTTGGCTATTCTGAATATAATGATTCAAAGGTGGGATTGGCCTATGGGAAAAAGCTGGGAGACAAATATTCAGTCGGTATCCAGCTTAATTACTTACAGACGAAAATTGGGAGAGATTACGGTAGCTATGGGGCTTTTGCTGCAGAAGCTGGATTAAGGGCTGAATTAATTGATAATTTGAGTATGGGGGTTCATATATATAACCCCACCAGGACCAGTATTTTAGAATACGATATTCAGGAAGAAACAAAAACAGAACGCATTCCTACCATAATGCGTTTTGGCCTCAGCTATTCTTTTTCTGATAAAGTGATGGTCGTGGCAGAAACAGAAAAGGACATTTATTTTGATCATATATTCAAGGCTGGAATAGAATACAGGCCCATTAAGATTTTATATATTAGAGGTGGTATTGCAAGTGACCCACTTTATAATACGTTTGGGTTTGGTATTGAACAAAGTAGCTTTATTCTGGATTTTGCTGCCTCTAAACACCAGGTGTTAGGATATACCACCCAAATAAGTTTGGCCTATAAATTCAATAAAAAGAAGACCAAGTTTGAAGAATAAACCGGCATACATATTTATCCTGCTTTCTTTTTTCTGTTTGCGACTAACACATGCACAGGAAATAAAAGATCGTGGAGAAACTGACATCATAGAGTCTACAATAGAAATGATTGCGGAAAATGCTGAGGATGAAGAGATTGATTATACGACACTTTTTGACGATCTTAATTTCTTGTATCAACATCCGATAAACCTGAATAATACTACTCAGGAAGACCTTAAGCAATTGCTGTTGCTGAATGACATTCAGATCAATAATTTGTTAGAGTATATTGAAAAAACGGGCAAACTGATAGCAATATATGAACTGCAAGCAATAGATGGATTTGATCTGGCTAGCATATCAAATATATTGCCCTTTGTAAAAGTAAGGGGTGATTTTGATGCTCCTAAAATTAGTCCGAAAGAGTTAATTAGAAATGGAAAACACGAAATATTCTTTCGATACCATACGGCACTTGAAGAGCAGAAAGGATTTCTGCCCATTGATAGCCTTGAGCTTGCGCAAAGCCCAAACTCCCGCTATCTTGGAAGCAAGGAAAAACTTTATGCACGCTATAGATTTAAATATAGCAATAACATCTCAATTGGCATGACAGCAGAGAAAGATGCAGGAGAAGAATTTTTTAATGGCTCACAACCCAATGGATTTGATTTTAACTCTGCCCACCTTTTTGCCAAAAACCTGGGCTTTATTAAGCGTCTGGCCATTGGAGATTATCAAGTGCAAATTGGTCAGGGCCTTACTATGTGGTCAGGTCTAAGTTTTGGGAAATCTGCAGAAGCAATGAATATTAAAAAGAATGGACAAATAATCCGGCCCTATACCTCTGTAGATGAGAATTTGTATATGAGAGGTGGGGCGCTTTCACTGGCATTAAAAAACATTGAATTAACAGGTTTTTATTCAAAAAAAATGATTGATGCCAATGTTTCAATCACAGATACCGCTAGTGCAGAAATCATTGAAGTCACTTCCTTTCAGCAAACAGGATTTCATGCGACCCCTTCAGAGCTTGATGACAAAGATGCTATTGAGGAGAAGGTTCTTGGTGGTAATATTGCCTATAGAACAAGAAAACTAAGTGTAGGTGCCACCATGACAAGCTCATATTATAGTGCCGCACTAAACAGGAATTTGCAAACCTATAGTCAATTTGAGTTTTCCGATGATAATAACAGTGCGCTTGGCCTTGATTATAATTACTTATATCGCAACATTAATTTCTTTGGCGAAATTTCCACCTCTAAAAATGGAGGGGTGGCCTATATCAATGGGGCTATCATAAGCCTTGATCCTCGATTGTCATTATCCGTTTTTCAGCGAAAGTATGATCGTGATTACCAAAATTTATTTAGTGGAGCAATTGGTGAAAGCAGCAAGAATACTAACGAGGAAGGATGGTATTTAGGGATAAAGGTAAAGATTAACGGAAAATGGACATTTACCGGTTACTATGATTCTTTTGTTTTTCCTTGGCTTAGATATAGAACGGACGCCCCTTCTAGGGGTAGTGAGTGGCTGACACAATTTAATTATAAACCATCCAGAAAACTTGAGATCTACCTACGGTACAGAAAAGAGAACAAGCAAGAAAACACAAGCGAAGAAGTGATTGGTATAGATAATCTAGATGAAAGAACCAGAACCTATTTACGGATTAATGCCTCCTATAAATTGTCAAAAGAGTTTAAGCTTAAGAGCCGAATGGAAATGTCGGAATACAAATTGGGTGATAGTCCAGCAGAAAAAGGCTATGTTCTTTTTCAAGACCTTAATTACAAGTTTGTAAAACTCCCCCTTGCTTTAACATTACGGTATGCGATATTTGACACGGAGACTTATAATGCGCGAATTTACGCTTATGAATCAGATGTATTATATGCATATTCTATTCCTGCATACTATTACAGAGGAACCAGAATGTATTTTATGATTCGATATAAAATTATTAAGCGTGTTGACCTGTGGCTGAGATATTCACAAACCTATTATGACAATCGAACAACAATAAATTCGGGCTTGAACGAAATACAAGGAAACACCAAATCAGAAATAAAGGCACAAATCAGGATCAAAATTTAAAGCTTTGGCAGTCAAAATTTATAATATTATTCCTCCTGCGATACCTTCTGGGGCCATGTATTTATTTACTACAGATTCAGGTGTTGAGTATGAGGTTAGGTTTGGCAGGAGTGAAAAAAATATTCTGGCAGCTTCCATAGTTTTTGGAGTGCTTAATGATGAATTTGCCCAAGAAGAATCAGGTGAATATTCCGTTGTAAATAGGGGGGAAGTTTATAATGTTCTTGCAACTATTTCAGAGGTAGTCAGGATGTATAAGAAGGAGCATCCAAGAATGGTTTCTTATGAATTTACAGGTGAAAATCGCCAACATGAAGGTGATGGCACAACTCAAATGACTGCTAGGACAAAGATATTTTTAAGATATGTTTCGAAGATTTTTGGTCCAGACTGGATACCCATTATTAGAGGGAATAAAGTAATCATAGTAAAAAAAAGCAGGATTAAGCGTTCTTTTGGTATTAAGAGACGGTAAATCCCGTTTCTCTTAAGTTAGACCAAAAACCGGGGTAGGATTTTTTTACTACACCAGGATTTTCAATATTTAATGTTTTGCAAACGATAGATAGGGGAGCAAAAGCCATGGCCATCCGATGGTCATTATAGGTGCTAATCATTGTATTGGCTTTTTCCTTTTTAATCCCAGAGATCAATTTAAGACCGTCACCTTCAGTAATTTCAATTGTTGCACCTAATTTTTCAAGTTCGGTTTTTAAAGCATTAATTCTGTCTGTTTCTTTTATTCTAAGTGTCTCAAGGCCAGTAAAATGCCCCTGAATTCCAAGTCCGGCTGCTGTGACAATTACTGCTTGAGCAAGATCCGGACATTCCCTAAAGTCATAAAACAGCTGATGTGCTTCAAACCTTGTTTTATATAAGCGAATTCCCTTTTGAGAGAAATCTGTTTTAACCCCAAATAAGCCAAAGATACTTTTAACGACAGCATCCCCCTGGATAGAATGCTCATCAAACCCTTCAATAAAAATGTCAGCTTCTTTTGCTAATGCCACAATGCTATACCAATAAGATGCACTAGACCAATCAGGCTCAACAATAAAACTGCCAGGAAAATATTCACCAGGGCTCACTTGGATTTTATTTGATTTCCAGGATGTAGTAATTCCAAAGTGGCCTAGAATATTTAAAGTCATGTCTATATATGGTTTTGAGACCAAGGTGCCCTCTATATTTATAATTAACCCACCTGGAAGGCTAGGGGCAATCAATAATATAGCTGTGATAAATTGACTGCTGATATCTCCTCGTATGGTGATTTCAGGATTTAGTAGATTGCCTCCGGAAATTCTCAATGGTGGAAAACCCTCTTTCCCGAGGTATTTTATTTCTGCACCTAGCTTTTTCAAAGAATCCACTAATGGTCCAATAGGCCTGTTTTTCATTCTTTCAGAGCCGGTGATCGTTTTTGCTTCTTGCATAGTGGCACGATAGGCTGATATAAAACGAAATGTAGTACCTCCGTGGCCACAATTTAATGTGTCCTGGCCAGACTGTAAAAGCTCCGCTAACAACTGGGTGTCAAGAGCCTCCGAAAGACCTGTGATTTCAACCGGGCCTTTGCATAAAGCCTTTATGATCAGTAAGCGATTACTAATACTCTTGGATGAAGGTAGATTTAGGCTTCCCTTTACAATACCTGAAGGTGCCGTTATTGCTGCGGTCATTATTCCTGAGAGATTTCCCTATAGTAATTTATTGATGCCCTTATTAAATCAGAATTTGCATATCGGTCTATTTTAGCCTTGCCAATATCATTAAGCAGGGTAAAATTGATCTTATCACCAATGTTTTTTTTATCTTTTTTCATCAATTCAATAAGATCAGCTATTTCAAGGCCATTCAATTTATATTTGCCAAAAACAGCAATAATACAATCTGTTATTTCTCGTAATACCTCACGGCTTAACCCAGCATCCTCGACTGAAATAAATGCCTCACAGATCATGCCTATTCCAACCGCCTCACCATGTAACAGCTGCTCGCTTTTGTTCATGTAAAAAGTTTCCAGTGCGTGCCCTATCGTATGCCCAAAATTTAGCATTTTTCTAACACCTTGTTCCCGGGGATCTTTCGTTACAATATTGTTTTTTATCTCAACAGATCGAAAAATAACATCACTTAAATTAGCTGCAACATTGGGTTTCTTGATTTTATTCCAATATGTTTTATCTGCAATCAGGCCATGCTTTAAAATTTCAGCATAACCTGAATTGATTTGCCGCTTGTTCAGGGTTTTTAAAAACCGAGGAAGAATGAAGACGGCTTTAGGATCATTAAAAACGCCGATAAAGTTTTTCATTCCCTCAAGGTCTACCCCCACTTTTCCCCCAATAGAAGCATCAACTTGCGAAAGCAAGGTGGTAGGCAGGTTAATAAAATCAATCCCTCGCTTATATATTGAGGCAGCAAAGCCACCAATGTCGCATAATACACCGCCACCCAAATTAATAAGCAATGAATTTCTGTCCGCATTATGTGCTGAGAGCTCCTTAGCAATTTCTGTAACAGTATGTATGTTCTTGTTAGATTCTCCAGGTTGAATTTTAATAATTGGAGCAGATGAGACTATGGTTGAATTGGAATTAAAGGCCAAGAAGATATCTAAACAATGATGGGCAGTATTTTCATCTGCCAGAATATATGCTGCAGAATAATCTTTCTTGTTGGTATAGTCCTCGAATGATTTAAGAGATCGGTCTCCAATAAACACCGAGTATGTGCCGGATTCTATTACCTTAATATTTTGCATTTGTTACTTTCGATACAAAGAAAAGAATAAGATGGCAAACTATTGCTTTTATAAGCACTCTTTGCTTTAATGGACCATAGTGAATGGATTATTTACCTTTATATTTGCTTGATAAAAACCCCGAAAAATCATTACTATCAACAATCAGTTATATCTAAAGATCCGCAAGAATGCATTTATCCTTTTTAGTATTCTAAAAAGCCTAAACCCCTCTGCTTATTATGTGCTTTGGATCAAAGGGCTCAAATTGGGTTTATTCCCAATTGATATTTTAATTAGCATCCTGGAAAAACCATTTTTGGCAAATGTGCCGGAGACGAGGTTTCCTATTATTTTTGTTGTAGGAATTCACAGAACGGGCTCAACATTTGTTTCACAAGTCTTGGCTGATAAACTTGGCTGTGCACCATTGGGTAATTATGCTGCTATTTTTCCCAGGTCAAAAATATTAATCCCCTCCCTTATTAAAAGATTTTACAATCCTTCTGAAAAACGAAACGAAAAAAACTATAAGAGCTATTACGGTATTTCAAGAGGGATTTTTTCGATAGGTGACTGTTATGAAGTTTGGGATCGCTGGATGGGTCAAGATCACTATAATAAGCCAGAGTCGTTAACAGCAGAGAAGCAAGAAAAAATGAGCCATCACCTCAGATGGCTTCAGCATTCATGGGGCTTGCCATTAATAACCAAAAACAATAGAAATTCTCTTATTTTAAAAAGTATCCACAAATCAGTTCCCAATGCATTTTTTGTTATGGTCTTAAGAAAACCGGCAGATGTAATTCTGTCAACCATGCAAGCGAGTCGCGATTTCTATGGAAGTGATGAAATAATATGGGGATTAAAACCGGATAAAACATTTTCTCGAGACAATTACAAGGATAAATTGGACGCCTATTGCTATCAATACATTAACCTTGAAGATAGTATTCGCCAAGATTTATTAAGCCTTCCGGAGGAAGACTATTTTGTAGTTCAATATGAGGCATTTTGTGAAGACCCAGAAAGAATTCAAAAAGATCTCGCAAGAAAAATCAAAGCGAAACACGAATTGCCGGAGAAAAGCCAGGGAATAACAAGTCCAAAACGCCATTTTTCAAAAAGGCGGTTTAACAAAAAGATTCATTCTGAAATAAACAAACGCCTCAAAGAGATAAAAGAAAAACAAAGATAAGCCGTGTTAAAGAACCAAAATTTGATAAAGAGTGTAAAATTTTTTGCCAAGCTGGCAATAACACTGGGGGCCCTATACATTGTGTTCACGAAGATAGATGCCGCTGCGCTGGGGGAGCTTATGGTAAAAGCAAACGGGACATTGCTATTTGTTTCATTCATCTTTTTTTTTCTTGCTAAAATTATCGAAGCTTTTAGGTCAAATTTCTTTTTCAGGAATATTGGACTAAGCATAAGTGAAAAAGCCAACACAAAATTGTACATGCTTGGAATGTTTTACAATCTCTTTTTTCCCGGAGGTATTGGCGGAGATTCCTATCGGGCTTACTGGATAAAAAAACGGTATAAAATACAGTTAAGGATATTGATTGGCGCCTTTCTTATAAACAGGATCAATGGTTTGATGGCATTGGTTTCGCTGCTAATCATTTCAACATTGTTTATATCTATTGAAATTCCGAAAGAATACTTGTTAACAGGGTTGATCCCCATTGCCTATTTAGTTTATTTCGGGGTTTTGAAAAAGTATTTAGCCCATTATGTAAAAACGATTCTTCCAACGTCATTACTATCGTTTGTAATACAAATGTTGCAGGTGTTTTCTGCCCACTTGGTACTTTCCTCTTTGGGAGTTTCAGGCCCATTTGGTGATTATTGGTTTATCTACCTATTGTCGGGCCTAGCCTTTATTGTTCCCATTACTGTAGGAGGGATTGGTTCAAGAGAGGTGGTTTTTCTTTATGGAGCAAATCTGCTAAACATTGATCTGAATATATGCATTGCTCTGAGCCTTCTTATCTATTGCATGCGAGCCGTAGCTTCTCTGGCAGGGGCGTATTTTCTTGTATTTCCAGATAAGATTCTCAATCAACTGACCGAATAGGCTAAGCCGGAGCTTTTTTGTTAAGGTTAATTGATAAATTTGAAGGATATTTTATAAGGTATGTCGGCAAAAAAGCACAAAAGGCACCCAAAAACCACTTTGCGAAAAGTGGCGAAAATTCAAAAAGACGGACAGGATAAAAACACCGTTTTGCTTTCTGATGCCTCTGTATGGAAAAAACATCTCTTAATAGCCGGGGTAATAATGCTGGTGACTTACTGTACTTTTATCCCGGCCCTGGACAATGATTTTACCAATTGGGATGATCCGAAATACATTCTTGAAAATCATATTATTAAAGACCTGTCATGGGAAAGAATAAAAGCAATTTTCCTTGATGAGGAAAGAAAATCTGGTCTTTACGCACCGCTAACCTATATCTCATGGGCCATTGAACATTATTATTACAGGCTGGATCCAGCACCATTTCATAGAGACAATGTAATACTTCATGTATTGAATACTGGGTTGGTATGCTGGTTTATACTCCTGCTTGTGGGGCGAATAGATGTAGCAATTATTACTGCCATTCTATTTGGCGTGCATCCACTGCATGTGGAGTCTGTAGCTTGGATTACAGAGAGGAAGGATGTACTATATGCCTTCTTTTTTCTATGGTCATTAATATTATATGTTTTGTATTGTGCAAGAGATAAGGGGAGGCTGAAATTTTATCTTGGAGCATTTCTTCTTTTTGTTTTTGCCCTCTTATCAAAACCTGCTGCAGTTACTCTTCCAATGATTTTGTTGTTGGTAGATTATTTTTTGGGAAGACCAGCACTTAAACTTTCGAATGAAAACGAAGCCGGATTTATGAAGCGATTACAATTGGAAAGATCAATTGTGTTGGAAAAACTTCCATTTTTTGCTCTCTCCCTCTTATGGGGATGGATTACCATTAATACCACCAAAAGTATAGCAGGGGAGGAGACCTTCACTATATTAGAGCGAACACTTTTTGCTTTCTATGGCATCGTTACCTATTTGTATAAGGTTTTTATCCCGCTTAATTTGTCTTGCTTTTATCCTTATCCAACGCTTCATAATGACCTGCTTCCAACAATCTATTACATTGCTCCGGTAATCAGCCTTTTATTGGTTTATGTTGTGGTTAGATCTGCAAAACTAACTACAACACTAGTATTTGGAAGCTTGTTTTTCTTTTTTACTATCGCTTTAGTATTACAGTTTTTCCCTGTGGGCCCTAATATTGTTACCGACAGATATACCTATGTACCCTATATTGGCATCTTCTTTATACTGGGGCAGGGCTATGCATGGCTTAATGAAAGAAAAGGAAAGAAGTATGTCCTATATAAAATGCTAAGCACCGTAGTGCTAACCGGATTTGCAGCCTGGTGTATTTTCCTGAGCTATGAAAGGTGTGATGTCTGGAAAAACTCAGAAACCTTATGGTCGGATGTAATTTCAAAGTACCCCAATACTTCGGAAGGATATTTGAATAGGGGACAATATTATACCGATAATGATGAATTTGACAAGGCATTAGTGGATTATGATGCGACCTTACAACTTAATCCAAAATCAACACTGGCATATATAAACAGAGGAAATGTTTATGGAAGAAGAGGGATATATGACCAGGCATTGATTAATTACAGCAAAGCAATTGAGCTCAGTCCAAAAGCCTCGAAAACATATTTGAACAGGGGCAATGTGTATGGTCTGCAAGGTGATATTCCAGCATCAATTGTGGATTTTACCAAAGCAATATCATTGGAACGCAACTACCTGGATGCTTATATAAACAGGGCCATTTCCTATTCAAAATTACGGGATTTTGAAAATGCCTTTAAAGACTTTAATATAGCACTGCAGATAGATCCAAGCTCATTAAAAACCCGCTCTATGAGGGCTTATGCATTGTTGGATTTTGGCAAGTATAATGAGTCTATTGTCGATTATAATTACCTGATTCAATATATGCCAAATGATCCAAACAATTATTTTTACCGGGCACTGGCTAACCAGAGAAAGAACAATTTTAAAGGTGCAATTTTGGATTACTCTAAGGTGCTTAAATTTGGCATCAATGGTGCCGCATTGTTAAATCGCTCCGTTTGTTATGAGGCTTTACAAGACTTTTCCCATGCAATCCAAGATGCCAATGCTGCAAAGAATGCAGGACAAAATGTTTCCCCAGAATATTTGGCAAGGCTAAAAGCGGGGAGTGGCTAAAATCGTTTTAAGTCACTTGCCTTGAATGTCCATTCCGGCAGGATTAGTTCTCCATTGAAATCAGTATTGTACCAGGGGCTTATAACAGGATCATTTGGATTTTTAAGAATTTGTGTTTCCTGGGCGGGCATATAGCTTTGTGCAAGCAGAAACAACTTTTCATTTGTTTCCTTGTTGATGGCCATATCAACTACAATTACGGCATGCCCCGGGCTCCCACCTTGAATAAAAACATCTCCGATTTGAAGATCATTAATGTCAACAGCTTTTAGTTCCTTAGAAAGCGATAAAGTTCCGGCGTAATTAAAGATAAGCTCCATGTACTCTCTAAAGCTTTCATAGGACTCTGAAGGCGTGTTTGTGGATCTCCAGGAAGTTTTGTTGCCATTTACTACCATTCTATTTCCGTTTCTCCATGCGGAATAATCAACTCGAAAACCATTGGTAAAATTGAAGTGTATTTGTTCATAATCGCCTTTGAGGAAGAGGTGTTCAGCCCGTAATCGCATTATGGCATCGGCACATTGTTGTAAGTTCTTTTTGCCAATATCCATATCAACAACAGCATCATATACTCCGTCATTTTCCTTGATGGAGCCATCAAAGTAATGCACAAGGGAGCCTGTTTTTTTTAATGGCAGATTTCTTAGATATTCTCCAAAAGAACCCGGTCTTATGGTTAACCTTTCAAATGACGTGGGAGTATTAAACCGACTTGCAATTGTTGTTCCTTCCGGATTGATGAGCATGGGCTCTAAATTTGTCTGTATGGTAGGTGATTCAGCAGCAGACGGAATATCAGCAACAGC
>DTSC01000105.1:18660-38374 GCA_012965625.1 Flavobacteriales bacterium
GAACCAAAAACAGAGCCGACGATTACAATAATAAATACCCTTTTCATGATGATTTTATTTGAATGGTTTTCAATGCTGGACAGAAGCTTTTGCAATAGATAACGGCAGGAGGAAGGATCTTATTATATACTAATTACATTTGCAATTATATTTTCGATTGAGATCAATTGCGG
Source organism: Flavobacteriales bacterium (assembly GCA_012965625.1). Classification (GTDB taxonomy): domain Bacteria; phylum Bacteroidota; class Bacteroidia; order NORP154; family NORP154; genus UWMA-0041. Next base: position 18,834 of record DTSC01000105.1, read on the forward strand.
TTATAACCGTGGTCACAGAATCACACTTTGCAAAAATGATCCTAAGATTTTGGCCGTCTTTAGATCTTCCCTCTAAGGCATATGAAGGGCATGGGGTTTCATGTACCTTGCTCTTTTTGAAGTTCACAGAACCACCTTTAAGCACAGCCCCTATTTCCTCTTTAGAGATATTCCGGCATGCCATTCGGCAAAGTGCATGTTTAGAATATGTTAGCCTGTTCCTTTGTAGCTCTTCTGTTATTACCGAACCGGGCAGCCAAGTGGGATAACGATCATTAAAAAAATGATAAGTTAATATCAATCCCAGGGCTACCCCAAAAAAATATAACTTAAAACGCCTAAAAATGGACATGATTGATAATAAGGAGAAGGTTTATAAGGCCGCCATTAAGAGGTCAATGTCTTTATATGGCAGTTTCAGGTATTTGCCTAGCATTTTGTTCGTTAAGATGCCGTTATAAATGTATACGCCATTTCTAACGCCCCTGTTCATTTTTAACATATTGTCTATTCCACCATAATCTCCAACATCTAATAAAATGGGGGCAAAGATATTGCTCAAGGCATACGAGGCAGTTCTTGCAACACGAGAGGTAATATTCGGCACACAATAATGCACTACACCATGTACGTTAAAAGTAGGCTTGTTGTGGTCTGTAACTCTCGAGGTCTCAAAACAACCACCCTGGTCAATGCTGACATCAATTAAAACAGATCCCATTTTCATGTCCTTGATCATCTGTTCAGTGACAATACATGGTGTTCTTTCGTCTGGTGCTCTAATAGCGCCTACTACAACATCAGCAGTTTTAAGCTCATTACTTAAAACATCTGGTTGCAAGATGCAGGTATAAACCCTCATACCAAGATCGTTTTGCAGGCGCCTCAGCTTATAAAGAGAGTTGTCGAAGACCTTAACTGTTGCACCTAGTCCAAGCGCTGACCGAGCAGCAAATTCACCCACAGTTCCTGCTCCAAGGATTACAACTTCAGTTGCCGGAACTCCCGCTACACCGCCAAGCATAAACCCCTTGCCATTATTCACATTGCTTAAAAGTTCTGCGGCAATTAGAATGGAAGTATTCCCAGCTATTTCTGCCATAGACCGAATGACTGGGAATTTGCCGTGTATATCCTGGATATTGTCAAAAGCAATCGCATTGACCTTTTTAGAGATCAGATTTTTGATGTAATCTTTTGGATGAATGGCCATTTGTAAAGCAGAAAATACAGTTTGTTTCCTTTGAACTAACTTAATTTCTTCTGTAGTAAGCGGTTCAACTTTCATCACTATATCTGCTTTGTAAATCTCACTTACGCTTTCTACAATCTCTGCCCCAGCTTCGCTATAGTCTTTATCTTGAAAATTCGCAGATTTCCCTGCTCCTCTTTCAATCACCACTCTATGCTCATTGTTGCATAGCAATGCTACCGCCTCAGGTACCAGGGCTATCCGGTTTTCCTGTAGAGAACGTTCTTTAGGAATGCCTATGAAAAGTTTAGATTTTTTCTGTGCTACTTCTAGCATTTCTTCCTGTGGCATCAAGCCACTCATTAAGGATGAAGGCAATATAGACTTGGGTCCTTCCATTTTAATGCTTAATAATAAGGATTTTTCTCTGATTTCCAGTATTGGGCACTAGAGAAATCTTTACTTCTACGTAATTTATAGGCAAAAGGGTTTCAATTTTTTCTGGCCATTCAACAAAACAATAGTTATCTGAATAAAAATACTCTTCATACCCAATATCATATACTTCTGATAGATTCTTTATTCGATAAAAATCAAAATGATAAATATAAAAATCTCCCAGCTCATATTCATTTACCAGTGAAAATGTAGGACTGCTAGCATTTTCGGTTGTTCCAAGCTCTTTACAAATGGCCTGTATCAAAGAAGTTTTGCCAACACCCATTTCCCCATAAAATACAAAAAACCGCTCTTTTTTACAAATATTTAATAATGCTATTGCTGTTTCCCTTAACTGTTCGGATGTATTGCAATTAATAATTGTTTCCAAGATGTTATTTGATAGAGAGTGATATAACAGGAATCATCATTTCTTCCATGGAAAGGCCTCCGTGCTGGAAGGTGTTGCGATAGTAATTCACATAATAATTATAGTTGTTTGGATATACAAAGTAATTGTCCTCTTTAGCAAATACATAGCGGGAGCTAAGGTTGTTTTTTGGCAAATAAGCATCTTCTGGATTCCCAATAGACAAAACATCCTTTTGTTCGTAGGTTAAGCTTTTACCATGTTTATACCGAAGGTTGGTTGTTGTGTTTCTGTCTCCAATTAGTCTTGATGGCTCCTTAACCTGGATAGAGCCATGATCAGTAGTGATCAGCAGCTTTATTTTCTTTCCTGAAGAATTCCCCAACTCTGCAATACGTTTTAACCCATTAAGTAATGGGGAATGCTCGAACCATGACTGTGTTAATGAGCGGTATGCAGCTTCATTGACCGCAAGCTCTTTAATCACTTCCATTTCTGTTCTGGCATGAGAGAGCATGTCAACAAAATTATATACGATAACATTTAGCTGATTGTTCATCATATTGGAGATGTTTTCCACCATTTTTTTTCCATTTTGAAGATTGGTTATTTTGGTATATGAAAACTTAATATTCTTTCCATGTCTGCTTAACTGTTCTTGAAGAAGCGCTTCTTCGTGCATATTCTTTCCCCCCTCTTCATTATCACCTATCCACAAGTCGGGAAATTTCTTTTCTATTTCAGAGGGCATCAATCCTGAAAAAATGGCATTTCTGGAAAATTGAGTTGCTGTTGGAAGAATACTGTAATACAGGTCGTCTTCAATAATTCTATAATATTCAGATAATGACCCTTGGATTGCTTTCCATTGATCATATCGCAAATTGTCTATCAGCACAAAAAACAAGACGGTGTTGGCATCTTCTAAAATTGGCAATGCTTTATTTTTGAAAAGGTTTTGCGACATTAAAGGAGCATCATTATTATTAGGGTCTAACCATCTGGTATAATTTGCTTGAACATATTTGCAAAAGAAATTGTTTGCTTCTGATTTTTGCATTTTTAAAACCTCCTCCATTCCTGGATCGTTAGCCGTACCCAATTCCAGTTCCCAGTACAATAATTTTTTATATATATCAGCCCATTCAAGGTAATTGAGGTTTTCACTAATAGTTGATCCAATATTTCTAAACTCCTGTTGGTAGCCACTTGTTATCGTTTCACTTACAAGTCTTTCAGAATCTACGTGTTTTTTAATGGTTAATAATATTTGTTTGGGATTTACAGGTTTGATCAAATAATCTGAGATTTTTGCTCCAATAGCGTCATCCATAAGATTTTCTTCCTCGCTTTTTGTTACCATAATCACAGGCAAATTGGGCTTTGAATTTTTTATGCTTCCAAGCGTCTCTAAACCAGATAATCCGGGCATGTTTTCATCTAAAAACACTAGATCAAAGGGAATCTCATTAATCATGGTTAATGCATCATTGCCATTGCTGGCCGTGGTAACAGAATAACCTTTTTCTTCAAGGAACATTACATATGGTCTAAGTAAGTCTATTTCGTCATCGACCCAAAGGATTTTGCTGTTTTTCATCATGAAACATTTTTAGAAGCTTCTCTGAGAAGCTATTCTCCAATTTCTCATTAAATTTGTATCTAAATCAAATGAACGATTTTCTTGCAACAATTAAAAGAGATTTTTAAAATCAAACTATAAATGTTTTTGATTATTGTGGGTAGATTAAAAAAAGATGGCACGAAAAACGAAAATTAAAAATACGATTCTAAATGACCCCATATATGGATTTATATCCATTCCTTATGGGATTATAAATAAGTTAATTGACCACGCCTATTTTCAAAGGCTAAGGCGCATTAAGCAACTTGGATTAACGCATCTTGTTTATCCAGGAGCGTATCACACTAGATTTCAACACGCATTGGGTGCAATGCATTTAATGGGCCAAGTGATTGATGTATTGCGATCCAAGGGGCATAAGATTACTGGTGAGGAAGAAACAGGAGTTCTTATCGCTATACTGCTTCATGATATTGGCCATGGACCATTTTCTCATGTTCTGGAAAACAGCATTGTGAAAAATGTGACCCATGAATATTTGTCTGATTTAATTATGGGGGACCTGAACACAATCTTTAGGGGAAAGCTAGATTTAGCGATTAAGATTTTTGAAAATAAGTATAGAAAGAAATTTTTACATCAATTAGTGGCAAGCCAATTAGATATGGACCGCCTTGATTATCTTAAGAGAGATAGCTTTTTTACTGGAGTTGCCGAAGGTGTAATAAGTTCAGATCGAATCATTAAAACCCTCAATATTGTTGATGATAACTTGGTTTTAGAGGCCAAAGGAATTTATTCTGTTGAAAGCTTTTTAATTGCTAGGAGGTTGATGTATTGGCAGGTTTATCTCCACAAGACGGTTATATCAGCCGAATATTTACTCATTAAAATTTTGCAACGAGCAAAAGAGATTATAAAAAATGGCGGAGAATTATTTGCTACACCAGCACTTGAGTTTTTTTTAAAGAACCAGTATACTAAAAAGGACTTTGTGTCAGATGAGAAGGTGCTTAAAAAATTCGCACAATTAGATGATTATGACATTTTCGCATCAATAAAAACATGGATGAATGCTGATGATATAATATTGTCACGTCTTTCCAGCTCATTGGTAAACAGAGAGTTGTTTCATATAGAAATTCAGGACAAACCTTTTACTGGGACTGCAATCAAGAAATATTTGAATATTTGCTCTGCTAAGTTTAAAATAAGTAATGTAGAAGCACGTTATTTTGTTTTTACGGATCAGATTAGCAATAGTGCCTATAATCCCAGTGACGATAAAATAAATATTTTGTATAAAAGCGGAGATTTGGTAGATATTGCAAAAGCATCTGATCAGCTCAATGTTTCGGTGCTTTCAAAGCGTGTCAGAAAATATTTTTTGTGTGTTCCGAAAGAATTTAAACAATAAAAACTTCAATCGGGACAGGGCGTTTATTACAAGAATATTAGTATTTTTGTAAAAATTATTTTCATGGAATTATCTGCAATTCAAATTGCTGAGTTGTTGGGCATTTGGAAATTGCGGATGGTGTTAAAATAGTAGCCCAAACAGGGATACCATCAAGCATCACAAAAGAAAATGAAATTGTGCAGGGAACCCCCTGCAATGAGCATAGGCGAATTTAAAAGAGCGTATGTTTTATTCAAGAGGCTGCCAGAAATGAAAACCAAGATAAATGAACTTGAGCAGGAACTTGGCAAATTGAAAATAACGGTGCCTTAATTAGGAAATGACATGATTAAAATGCAAAGAACCATTAAGGTGCCGGTCACTATTTCTGGAGTTGGGCTTCACACGGGAGCCAAGGTAAACCTTACCTATAAGCCGGCCCCGGAAAATCATGGATATAAATTCCAGAGAATCGACATTGACAATAAACCAATTATTAAAGCCGACATTGACAATGTTACAGATACCGTAAGAGGAACCAATTTGCTGCAAAATGGGGCTTGTGTAAATACTGTAGAACATGTTTTGGCTGCTCTTGTTGGTTTAGAGATTGACAATGTATTAATAGAGATTGATGGGCCCGAAACTCCTATTATGGATGGAAGTGCAAAGGCCTTTGTTGTTGCCCTTTCTAAGGCGGGAACCAAAGAACAAAACGAACCCAGACAAGTATTCGAGCTTAAAAAACCAATTTACTATAAAAACGAAGAAACCAAAACAGAAATATTTGCTTTTCCAAGCGATAATTTTGGGTTAAAAGTAATGGTTGATTACGATTCGAATGTGCTTGGATGCCAGCATGCCTCTTTAGATGATATCCGTGATTTTAAGGATAAGATTGCACCAAGTCGAACATTTGTCTTTTTACATGAGCTTGAAGAGTTGTTGCAAGGGGACTTGATTAAAGGTGGAGATTTAGATAATGCCATTGTGGTGGTTGATAAAGAATGGGATGATGCCAAGTGGAAGAGATTAAAGAAACTATTTAATAAACCAGATGTTGAAATTCTTAAAGAAGGCATATTAAACAACGTAAAGCTGCTATTCCAGAATGAGCCGGCACGCCATAAATTACTTGATATAATTGGAGATCTTGCCTTAACAGGGAAGTTTATTAATGCTCAAATTATTGCATCAAGACCTGGACACACTACAAATATTGAGTTCGCCAGGAAGATTAAAGCGATAATGAAAGAGGGTGAAAAGAATCCAAATACTCCAATCTATGACCCCACGATACCACCACTTTATAACATAAATCAAATACAGGAAATTTTGCCCCATAGAAGTCCATTTTTATTTATTGATAAGATTCTTAATATGGGTGATGATTTTGTAATAGGTATGAAAAATGTTACAATGGACGAACCCTTTTTTCAAGGACATTTTCCAGAAGATCCTATTATGCCAGGCGTTTTATTAGTTGAAGCGATGGCTCAAACTGGAGGAATTCTTGTCCTCAGCACGGTTCCAGATCCAGAAAATTATTTGACATATTTCCTTAAAATTGATAAAGTTAAGTTTAAAAACAAAGTAATACCAGGAGACACGGTTATCTTTAAGCTTAATTTGCTGAGCCCTATAAGGAGAGGGATTTGTTATATGGGTGGGTATGCCTATGTTGGCAATAAAATTGTGATGGAAGGTGAAATGATGGCCCAGATAGTAAAGGTAAAGAATGTGGGGAAGAAAAAAAAGGACCCTGATTTTGTTGACCAAATGTAAAATTTGGGTTTTTAGTGCTTATTATGAAGAGTTTAAATTATATTCACCCTGAAGCGAAGATAGGAAAGGACGTAACAATTGAACCATTTGCAACAATTGGCAGAGGGGTAAAAATTGGAGATGGAACTTGGGTAGGCCCCAATGCCGTGATTATGGAAGGGGCGACCATTGGCAAAAACTGTAAAATCTTTCCGGGAGCAGTAATATCAGCGATTCCACAAGACTTGAAATTTAAAGGCGAAGCGTCTACAGTTGAAATTGGAGACAATGTAATTATCAGAGAATATGTTACCATAAATAGAGGCACATTAGACAAATATAAAACCTCGGTTGGTGATAATAGCCTGTTAATGGCCTACGTTCATGTAGCGCATGATTGCGTCTTGGGAAAAAATTGCATATTAGCTAACAATGTAGCTCTTGCGGGTCATGTTGAGATTGAGGATTTTGTAGTGCTTGAGGGTTTAGTGGCAGTTCAGCAATTTGTAAAACTTGGCGCTCACGCTTTTGTTGGAGGAGCTTCATTAATAAGGAAAAATGTGCCACCGTATGTAAAAGCTGCAAGAGAACCACTATCATATGCAGGAATAAATTCAATTGGCTTGCGCAGGAGAGGGTTTTCTAATGAGACGATCCTGAATATTGAAGACATTTACAGAATTATTTATGTCAGAAGCAACAATATTTCACAGGCCCTAAATGCTGTTGAGCTTGAAGTGCCTGCATCAGATGAAAAGCAGAACATCATTAAATTTATTAGGGAATCTACAAAGGGAATAATTCGGGGGCCGTCTCTTTCTTGAATTTCTCTAGCTAAACCATTCAAAATGTTACAGCTCAGCTTAAATGGTGTAGGCAAGCGGTATAATCGTGATTGGATATTCCGAAACATAAAGAAAGACTTTCATCAGGGAAAATCGTATGCAATTCTTGGTTCTAATGGTGCTGGGAAATCTACATATATCCAATTGTTAGCTGGGAACATTACACCAAACGAAGGTGAGTTAAGCCATCTATTAGATGAAGTAGCATTGGAACCAGATCAAGTATATCAGTATGTGGCATTAGCTGCCCCATATCTGGATTTGGTAACAGAATTCACTTTGTTAGAGCAGGTCAGTTTTCATTTTAACTTTAAACGTTTGCCAAAAGGCATTGAAAAAGATGAATTGCCTGGAATTATGAATTTGGAAAGAGAAAAAAACAAACCACTTAAACAATTCTCTTCTGGGATGTTACAGCGGGTAAAATTAGGTTTGGCAATACTTAGTGATTGTCCGATATTATTGTTAGATGAGCCTGCAAGCAACTTAGATCGTGCCAGCATTAAGTGGTATATGGAATTATTAGATAGCTATGCATCACAAAAACTGGTGGTAATTTGTTCAAATAGCAGAAAAGAGGAATATGAGTTTTGCCAACAAGAACTATTTATAGACAATTATAGATAACTTTGTAATTGCACTTGTTTTTGGAGGCAGAATGCAAAAAGTAATTAAATAAATTGAATATTATGGCTACAACAGCAGACATTAAAAATGGGATGGTAATTGAATTTAACAAGAATCTCGTTTCCATTATAGAGTTTCAGCATGTAAAACCAGGCAAAGGTCCAGCTTTTGTAAGGACAAAACTAAAATCCATAAAAACAGGAAAAGTCATAGACAATACATTTACTTCTGGAGTAAAAATAAATGTTGCCAGAGTAGAGAGAAGGGCCTACCAATATTTATATAATGATGACATTGGCTATCATTTTATGGACACACAAACTTATGAGCAAACCTTTATTAACAAGGACATAATAAATGCCCCCAGCCTATTAAAAGAAGGGCAAGAAGTTGAAATTATAATTCATGTTGAGCAAGAAGAAGTGTTGGCTTGTGAACTTCCGGCTTTTGTAGATTTAGAAGTCACCTATACCGAGCCTGGCGTAAAAGGAGATACTGCTACCAATACACTAAAGCCGGCAACCACAGAAACTGGAGCTACGATAAATGTTCCACTATTTATAAATGAAGGAGAAAAGGTTAGAATCGATACAAGAACTGGAAATTATTCTGAACGAGTAAAAAAATAAACCACAATAGTATTATTTATGAAATTTACAACCGCTATTAGTGTTAAAGATCTTGCTGAGATGATTCAAGCAGATATTGAAGGTGATGAAAATCAGATGGTAATAGGAATTAATGAAATACATAAAGTGAGTGAAGGAGACTTGGTTTTTGTCGATCATCCAAAATATTATGAAAAAGCACTTTCTTCAGCTGCCACAACTATTTTAATAGATAAAAAGATTGATTGTCCAATTGGGAAAACACTGCTAATCAGTGACAATCCTTTTCGGGATTATAACAAGCTAACACGACATTATTGTCCGTTTAGTTCTTCAAAATCTCAAATTTCATCAACAGCAATTGTTGGAGAGCGAACTACCTTACAGCCAAATGTGGTACTGGGAAATCATGTAGTAATTGGAAAACATTGTATTATTCATCCTAATGTTAGCATATATGACAATTGTGTTCTTGGGGATAATGTAATAGTGCATGCAAATACAGTAATTGGTGGAGATGCCTTTTATTATCAAAAACAGGAAGGAAAATATAATAAAATGCATACCTGCGGAAGGGTTGTTATAGCGGATGATGTTGAAATTGGCTCTAATTCTACAATTGACAAAGGAGTAAGTGGCGATACGATTATTGGTAAAGGAACTAAAATTGATAATCATGTTCATGTTGGTCATGATACGGTAATAGGAAAAAACTGCCTTTTTGCAGCACATGTCGGAATATCCGGAGCTGTTATTATTGAAGATGATGTAACCTTGTGGGGCCAGGTAGGAATACCAAGCGATGTGACTATTGGCAAGGGAGCCGTAGTATTGGCTCAATCTGGTGTTACAAAATCTTTAGAAAGCAATAAAATTTACTTTGGTTCCCCAGCTGCAGAAAACAGAGAAAAATTACGAGAACTAGCCCTGATCAGAAAGTTACCGGAACTTATGGAAAGGTTATAAAAACTCATCCCTTTCAGGCCCTGGTAATAATTCTTATACCCAACCCCAATCTATTTCTTGAACAGAAGGCAAAAGTTGGATTATTAATAATGAATGCTGTTAAGAGCATAATTATTATCTTTGATAAGACAGAAATTTTAAATGACAGCCTTAAGTACCATAAAAACTACTTCCAGTAGGATTAAAGACATTAAGCTTAACATCCTTTTGGAAGTAACAAAAGCAATTAATGATAACACTTCTAGGGAAGAGTTATTTCGAAGATTTGAGGATGTTTTGAAAAACCAACTTAAAATCGGCAAAATTGTTCTCTTTATGCATGATGAAGAATGGGAGTGCATGATACATTATGGCATAAAACAAAAGGGTTTTGATATTGAAGTTGAAAGGGATTTATTGAGCTTTAAAGAAATATTGTATGTAAACCTTATTAGCAGGCCTCACTTAGAATTATTTGACGTTGTTATTCCTGTTCTTCATAAGGCAAAACCACTTGCATACCTACTGATTGGTGATATTGATGAAGAGCGAATTGATATCAGTCCAACTATTAAGCATCGGCCATTCATTGAAACGCTAACAAACATTATTGTAGTTGCTATTGAGAACAAAAAGCTGGCAAAAAGGGAGCTAAAACAAGAAGGAATTAAAAAAGAACTGGAACTTGCTTCGGAAATGCAGAATTTGCTGTTTCCAAGGGAATTGCCAGAAAATGAAAATCTTGAGGCTTCAGCCTTTTATCAGCCTCACCAACAAGTTGGTGGAGATTATTACGATTATATCAAAACTGGAGATCACGAGGTGGTTTTCTGTATGGCAGATGTATCCGGAAAGGGGATTCCCGCAGCATTTTTGATGTCAAATTTTCAAGCATACCTTCGGGCGTTGATCAAAAGGATGCCGCTGTTTTATCTTATTCAAAGGCTTAATAATAAAGTTATGGATAGTGCAAAAGGCGAGAAGTTCATAACAATGTTCATAGCAAAATATGATTTGCATACAAGGGTTCTTAATTATGTGAATGCCGGACAAAACCCACCCCTGTTAATCACAAAAAATGAAAAAGGTGAAGTAAATCATGAGCTTCTAAAAATAGGATGTACTGGCTTGGGGATGTTTGAAGACTTGCCAAAAGTTGATGAGGGGATGATCAATATTGGGAAGTGCGACACATTATTGTGTTATACAGATGGGGTTGTTGAGCTTGAAAACAACAAGGGCCAACAATACGGTGTGGAGTCCTTGATTGAGTTGGCAAAAGAGAACCAAGATAAGTCGCCAAAAGAGTTTATAGAGTTGCTTAAAGAAACGCTTAAAACCTTCAAGGAAGACCAACCATATATAGACGACATAGCCCTTTTAAGCGCCCGATTTTTTTAAAAGCAATAAGACAGCATAATTATTGTTATTTGATGTCCATAGACTGATCACAGCACAATAAAATTATTAAGAGAATGGCTTGTTCAAGGCAAAAATTTTTGCAATGAAGCTAAAAGCGACGATATGTATAATTACAATTTTATTGTTCAGCTTTTGCAGAAAAGCCCCAAAAAATCCAGACTCTTGTGATTTCTCTGGAGATTCAAACGACTACTTCACAATTATTGGAAATGCAGATTCACCTAACAGAGCATTCAATGTCTTTTGTAAAAAGGTCAATGTTTTTGGGGTAATGGTTTATGCAACATCTAAAGTTTCAGATGCAGAACTGCTTCATTGTGCCAATATTTTGGCTCAGTATTTAGACAACGATGAAGACGGATACATTGATAACCAGCTTGTGCTTGATAAAATGCTGGAAAATAATTCCTGCATGGTTCTTTTTGCAAAAGAGAAGTCTTCAAAAAAACGAAGATTTTATAATAGTGAAGGAGACTTTTATGAACAATCTGTTGGACAGGATCTATATGGAGAAGAAACACATCCTGGTTGGAATAAAACCAATCCTTTTGATGCTACATTAGAGGAAGTTCTGCACTTAATCAGCTCAACAGGGTATTCTAAAGCATATCCTGATATTTTTGGTGAACAGAAAGGTTCGGCCATTGCTAATGCCATGGATCTGGCAAGGGGAGGGCAGTTTACTTCAATCCCAAATCAATATCCTGCTGGGGCCTGGTATACTTATAATGACAAAACATGCGAATATGATTGTCAGGTAACAGAATATTTTTACTGGGCATTAACGTCATTGTTAGGAGCCCAGGATTACAATGGGAGATTGGATGAGATTGCCAATGAATGGATTGCCAATACATCTGCTTTGATCCAGTTCATGGATCCTGATATTTATTCATTGCTTATGGATACCCTCTATCATCTTCCTGTAATACTGCCTGATGGTAAATATAGAAGATAGGGCCTTGTGAATTTTGTTCACCAGAACAATTTTATTGTGTTTTATTTAAAAGGTCAATTACTTAGTGAAAAAGCGGAAATCTAATGGTGGCATAGCCCTCATTAACCTTTAGGATAATCTCTATCAGTATGGCCTGGGTTTTTTGAGTGGTAAATGTCCAGGGCTGTAATGATAGCAATAAATCCCCAAAAAGGCACGGATGCTTTATCTGTATCTAGATAGTTGTTCAAAAAACCATGAATAAAATAAGTGGAAAGACCCAATACAACTGAAAGAGATAAAAATCGAACCTCTTCTCTTTTCGCATTTAAATAGAGCCTTATTCCAATATACAGAGAATAAATAGCAATTAACAGAAAGGATACCCCCCCCAATAAACCACTTTCAGATAAAGGACCAATGTATTCACTATGAGCATTCCCAAGATCACCTGCATTAGTGCTGATTAAAGTCATGTTTTTTGATAACTGAAAAGGCGCATATTTAAATTGATAAGTCCCCGGCCCCCAACCAAAAATTGGCCGTTCTTTGAACATAGCAATTGCTGAGCTCCATCTGTTAATACGTTCTGTATTTGAATCGTCAGTTGAGATATTCGAAATAGATTGGAAGTTTTCAACAAACTCTTCTGAAGAGTCTTGCTTGTTTTTTTCCAAAGCAATCATTATTTGCTCCTTATTAAGCACTAGGAAACCGACAATAACAAATATCGCAATTAACACTGTTCTGACCTTAATCTTGAATATTATTAATAGATAGAGGCCTAAAGCGGCTGGCAAGCTTACCCAAACAGCTCGCGAATAGGAAAACAATATGGCAAAACAAAAACAAAACAGCACAAATAAACCAGCAACTTTCATAAGTCTAGTCTTTTCTTTAGTAAGCACATGAGTGAATACAAAAGGCAAAAACATAGCAATTATTGCACCATAGGCCGTATGGCTAGGATAAAAGGGAGTCATTACAGACTGGGAAAGTTCTTCGTCAAACCCGGTTCTTATTAAGCCGAAAGAGGCATATCCGATTACCAAAATCAAGGGAATTATATACATCCACAAAAACCGCTTTATGTTTTCTAAGTAACGAAATACGGAAATTGAGAAAAAATAAAAAGGAACCAAAAACCAAATACGGGAAACCAGGTATTTGAATGACACCAAAGGAAGGTCGCTGGTTATAGACGTTAAGGCCATCCACATCAAATTAATTAATACCAGGATAGTTATGGGGTGAAGGATAACTTTAGTATCATAATCCCCTTTATACAGCTGTTGGATTATAAATATTGTACTCAATAGTAGCATTAGAGGTTCTGCGGGTAGGCTAATAGATGTTCCGAAGTCTAAATGCTCCAAGGATACTGAAAGCGGCGTTAGGAAAACGGCCAAAAACAATAACTTATCCAGAGAAAAGGTGCAAAATAAGGCAATTAATAGCCCAGCCGGTATCAGTAAAGACCACCACCATCCCTGGCTTATGATAGCTGCATTTAATGCGATGAACACAAAACAAATTGCATACATCCATTTTAAGCTTGCTGGATTGGTGTTAAGATTAAACCTGATTGCCATCTTGATCTTTTTATTTAATGGCCGAAATAATAAGATTTGGAGTAAAAAACAATTTCCTGGTACTTTTACCAGAGGCAAAAAGAATTATTTTGCAAACAAATTTTACAAATGGCCATAATAAGGAACGAATTAAATTTTTTAATACCCCAGGGACTTTAACGCAAGATGAATCTATTGATACGTTATTAAAACCTGCTGTAAGCATAATTTGTTCTGCTGAAAAACTATTAAGAACAACCTCATGAGTGAAGTCGCCATAATAGAAGGTGGAACCGAAAGGAGCATCACCATTAGGTGTTCTGAAAATCACTTTCCCATGCTGCTTTAGCCTTGACTTTATCAGGGCTAATAAATTCATTAATTCTTCCTTGTTAAAATGTTCAATGATATCAATTCCAATGATACAATCGTATGATGAGCTGTCATCATTTAAATAATGGAAGAGGTCAGAATGCACTACTTCAGAAACTCCAAGCTCTTTGGCTTTTTGTACCTGTTCTTCACTGATATCAATCCCTTTAACAGATGAATACCCACAACGTTTAAGCAATGAAATTAAGCTTCCATAACCGCATCCAAGATCAAGAATCACAGATTTTTTATCGGAAGGCACCAGTGATAAAATTTCTTTAGATAAAATCCATTGGCTGTTATAAGCGGATTCTTCAAAAGAGCAGGAATCATGTCTTGATTCCTGAAAGTTATAATAAGATCTATAGAATTTGTCTCGAAAAGCCATTAGATTATTTAATGGATAAAGAAAACTATTTTTTAAATCTTTTAATATTATCCATGGTAATAATAATCAAAGTTCCCATTATAAATGCAGCAATGGTAGAAAGGACAACAATAAGCCACCTAATCGGATATGACTTTTTCTCAGCAGGATAGGCCCAATTCACCACAAACTTATGAGACAAGGTTTCATTTGCATCTACTTTTGCCTCCTCATATCTTCTCTTTAAAATTGGATAAACTTCTTTATAAGTGTTTTCAAGGTTAAAAACTAAGGCCATTTGCGTGCTGCCGTATTTTCCAAGGGTATCTAGCTTATCCCCAAGGGACTTTATAGCCCTTTGATCATTTTTCGAAAGAGCAACAGCATATTCGCGATTTAAAACTTCTGATTGAGATTTATAATCATGAATGCCTATTTTACCAAGCATTTTAAGTGAATCTTTAATTTTAATAATATAATTCTGTAAATCTTCATATTCTGTTTTTACAATTTCAAATGCTTGAACTGCAATAGTTTTTTGCATTTTATTTTTTGCAGAGTCAATCAGATTGGCAATATCATTAGCAATGCCAGCAGCCATTTTGGGATCAGTATCCAGAACCTTGATTTCAATGGAAAGCAATTCGGTTCGTTTAAAGGAAATATTATCATCATACTCCTTATTAAGCTTTGTAAGTGGATATTCCACATCTTCCATATCAATTTCATAATGATTCATCAGATCGTACCTCTGCATAATTTTAAATCTTATATCATCCGAGTTTAGTATTTGTAAAAGCTGTTCAGCCTCTTCTTCTTCTCCAAATTTCAAGACATCATTTTTTAAACCAGCATTTTCATTAAGTACCGCTTTTGAAATTGAGCTTGTTGACCCAGGGAATAAAATTACTTTTGACTCATATTTTGGTTTTATAAAAAAGGGTCCTGAGAATATTGCTGAGATAATTACCGCAGCCAAAGAAATGATAATTAATGGCTTTCTATGACCATATAAGAATTGAATCAAATTAACGGATTCAAAAGAGTGCTGTTCTTCAGAATTTGACATAATAAGAGATAAGAGTGGTTTTTATTCTCGGCAAAAGTAGGCAAAATCCTCAATTGAAGCTTATTCTTCTATCCTGAGGATGTCATTAATTGATTTGAGGTTGATAAGATTTAATGCCATTGCCAAAATTATGGAGCAAAGAACCAAAAATCCCAAATTAAAATACCAGATGCCTGTCCAATCAATCCAATAATATCCCATTGATCCAACAATGAGAATAAAAACAGCCAAGGCTGTTATTAACTTGTACTTAACTTTAAAGCGAAAGATATATTGTACTAAGATCACCTGAATAATGGCCACGCCAAATTGAGTAAGCAAGCTTGCAATTGCTGCACCCTTTGCCTGATAGTGTGGAATCAATATAAAATTCAAGGTAATATTAATCAATATGCCAAATGCTACCATTAAATTAATTTCCTTCATATTCCCATTTGCTGTTAACAAGGTCCCAAACACATAAGTTGTTGTTATTGGTATAAAACACAGCATAAGAAAGTGAAAAACGGGCACAGACTGATTTGTAAGATCATTATACAATAATTCCATTATTTCTTGACCGTATTGAAATGAGCCTGCACAGAGAATAATTGGTGGAACTATAATAAGTTTAAATGCGAGGCCTGTAATGGATTCAACTGACCTTTTCTCTTTTAACATTTTAGAGAAAATTGGCAGTAATAAAACGGCAATTAAGTAAGCAAACATATTGCAAGCTTCTAAAAGCCGATATCCCTGGGCATAGATGCCCGAGTATTTATTTCCATCTGGCAATAGCCTTTCGAGCATTACAGCATCAATTTTCATATAAACCGACATTAATAAAATCATTAAAGCAAAAGGGAAAGCCTTTTTAAGGATAATTTTAAACGATTCAGGTTCCCAGCTAAACCGTACTCTCCCTGCTTTAAATACTACTAATGTGAATGCAAACAATACCGTCACCATATATGATGCAGTTTGTGCATAAACAAACCACATTATTTGAAAAGGCTGAGAGAATAGATCACTCCACAAGAGGATTCCACAGATTAGAATCATTAAAAACCTATCAAGAACTGATATATAGGCATCTGTTTTAAACAAATGAAGACCAGAGAGGTTAGACCTTAAATACATTATAAATGATTGCAGGAATTGATTTAGGCATAGTACAACAAGTATCTCAAGTTGCAAGGTTTGGTACCCAATTATAAAACCAACGGACATAGTTATTGCTGTATAAATAAGGGCAAAAAGTAATTTAAGGATAGTAATGTTTGATAATTGACTTCCAAGCAGCTCCTGATTTTGAGCAATATTGCGGTTATTATAAGTCGTTATACCAAAGTCCAGCAGGATATTAAATAAAAAGGCGAAGTTTAATAAAGAAAAATAAATTCCAAAATTTTCAGTGCCCACTGCATTTTGAACGCTCCGGTCTATTCCAAGTATCCAAAAAGGCTTAATCAATAAGTTTAGAAGCAGGAGTAAACCAAGATTGGTAAGGAACTTTTTTTGCATGCCACGCCTAAAAAAACGAAACTTTTTGATCAGGAAACTTATAACCTATTATTGTGTACTTATATTGTGTATAAAAGAAACAAACGGAATCGCAACAAATAATAATTCAGAAACTCAAGCCAGGAAGGCAGGCTATTTCTTCCCAATTCCTTCAACTTTTAATTCTACCACCCGCTTCTTCTCTATCATGCTGCTGTAAATAAAAAGATGGAATTTAACTTTTTTGCCTGTAATGTTTTCTCGTACAACCAGCTTCCTGTATTTTGTCCCTTTCAAGTAATAGTTATTACTGCTATCTTGTTCAATGATAGTCCATTCCTCTCCTAAGCAATTCTCAATCTCACTCTTATAGTTATTATAGGATGAGGTTAATTCGTCAGAAATTCTAGTATCAGTAGCAAGAATACATTCACATTCAGGATAGGAAGCAACATCATTTATATAACATTCATGCTCGTCAACAAATTTTATATTTGATAAGTAGTAATTTTTTTTATGACCTGTAATGATGCGCTCAATACTGGGGCCTTTTATTGTGTCAAAACCTTCTTTTGCTGCTTCTAATAAGGTTTTAAGGGAATTGCAAAAATCACCTGAAGGAACAGACACTTGTTCTTTAGAGGTGAAACCCATACCTGCTATTGAAAACAGTAAACAAAAAAGAAAAATATTTTTCATTAGCATGAGGTTTCTGTTAACGTAAAGATATTAAAAAATCAGATTTGATTAATTCATTTCCAGCTATGTTATTTATCAAGCATCTTGTGGTTATGAAATTTTGCTCCAATCTTTTGTGTGCTTATAGAGATAATTAAGATGTTTGACCGTTCGTCTATTTTGTTCATCTTCCAGAGAAGGATCAAATTTAAGTAATTCCATCACTTGTTTCCTGGCCATTTGTATTATTTGTCCATCTTTACATAGGTCAACCAATTTAAAATTTAAGGCACCACTTTGCTGTGTTCCCTCCATATCGCCAGGACCACGAATATTTAGATCAACTTCTGCAATCTCAAAGCCATCGTTTGTTTTGGTCATCGTTTCCATTCTTATTTTTCCGACATCGGTCAGTTTGTTACCGGTCATTATGATGCAATAGGATTGGCTGCTGCCTCTCCCAACGCGTCCTCTTAATTGATGGAGCTGGGATAACCCAAAACGTTCAGCACTTTCAATAACCATAACAGTTGCATTTGGAACATCAACACCCACCTCAATGACATTGGTAGCTACCATAATTTGAGTTTCTCCTTTAATAAATCGTTGCATTTCAAAATTCTTTGCTTCTGCATTCATTTTCCCATGTACAATACTAATCTGGTAATGAGGTTTTGGGAATGCCCTGACAATGCTTTCATACCCATCCATAAGGTCTTTATAGTCCATTTTCTCGGATTCTTCTATTAGAGGATAAACCATATATATCTGCCTGCCGCATTTTATTTGGTCTTTCATAAAACCAAAGACTTTTAATCGAGAAGAATCAAACCGGTGAATGGTCTTAACTGGTTTTCTCCCTGGTGGAAGCTCGTCAATTATTGACACATCCAGGTCCCCATATACTGTCATTGCTAAGGTTCGGGGTATAGGAGTAGCTGTCATCACTAATATATGTGGTGGGCAAGTGTTGTTTTTCTTCCAAAGCTTTGAGCGTTGTTCAACTCCAAAACGATGTTGTTCATCAATAATTACCAGGCCAAGATCTTTAAAGACAACCTTGTCCCCAATTAATGCATGTGTTCCTATAACAACTTTTAATTCTCCATTGCTAAGTTCTTCTAATAATACTTTTCGCTCAGATGTTTTCGTTGAGCCAGTTAAGATCCCAGATTTAATATTGAGCTTATCTAACATATGTCTTATTGACTCAAAATGTTGATTAGCAAGAATTTCTGTTGGCGCCATGATACATGCTTGTAAGCTATTATCTAAAGCAATTAAAATGTTCATAAAAGCGACAATTGTTTTTCCGCTACCAACATCTCCCTGTAATAAACGGTTCATTTGTCGGCCAGAGCCCAAATCATTTCGAATTTCTTTGATTACTCTTTTTTGCGCATTAGTAAGGTCAAATGACAATCCGTTTTTATAGAAATTATTAAAGTAATCTCCGACTTTGGTAAATTTAAAACCCAGCGTTGTTATTTTACGGTGTTCTTTTGACTGTAAAATTTTTAGCTGTATAAAAAACAGCTCCTCATATTTGATTCTATAGACAGCCTGCTTTAGAAGCTCTTGTGTTTTTGGGAGATGAATATTTATAAGAGCATCTCGTCTCAACAATAATCCATTTTTAGTACAGAGGTCTTTTGGAAGCACTTCATAAAGACTATTATAAATAGAGGATAAGAGCTCCCCTTGAAGTTTTGCAATACCACGGCTATTTAGTCCTTGACTACTAAGCTTTTCTGTAGAAGAATAGACTGCTTGTAAACTATTCAAAGGTCTTAAGTTTTCTTCAGAAACCAAGTCCATTTCCGGATGAGGTATGTTGATTCGGCCGTTGTAGATGTTTGGTTTTCCAAAG
>DTSC01000106.1:0-4688 GCA_012965625.1 Flavobacteriales bacterium
AATCCATGTATAGCTGCCGCATGCATTTTGCGCATCCGTACTTGTACTGCTGTTTGCAATAATCAGATCGAGCGTTACCACCGAATCACATCCAGCAGCATTTGCCAGGGTGTGGGTAGCTGAATTATTGTTGGCAGTATAGGTGATGCTGTCAATCCATGTATAGCTGTCGCAAGCATTTTGAGCATCCGTACTTGTACTGCTACTTGCAATGATCAGATCTAGCGTTACCACCGAATCACATCCAGCAGCATTTGCCAGGTTGTGGGTAGCTGAATTATTGTTGGCTGTATAGGTGATGCTGTCAATCCATGTATAGCTGTCGCAGGCATTTTGAGCATCCGTACTTGTACTGCTGCTTGCAATGGTCAAATCTAGCGTTACCACCGAATCACATCCAGCAGCATTTGCCAGGGTGTGGGTAGCTGAATTATTAGTGGAATTATAGGTGATACCATCAATCCATGTATAGCTGTCGCAGGCTGATTGAGAGTCTGTTCCGGTATTGCTGTTGTTAATGGATAGATCCAGTGTAACTAAACTATCACATCCATCTGAATTTATAAGTGTATAGGTGGCTGTATTGTTGCTTGCAGTATAGGTGATTCCATCAATCCATGTGTAGCTGTTACAGGCAGTTTGCGTATCCAGAAAGGAAGGAAGCTCAAAAATATAAGCAGAGCCAGACTCAGACCCATTATCATCATTGCCATAGGCCCCTGCAATTATATTATTACCAGAAATAGAAACAGAAATTCCAAAAACATCATAATTATCACCATCAGAAGAATTGATCTTTTGCAATTGTGTCCAGGAGGTTCCGTCAAGCTCAAAAATATAAGCTGATCCAGAATTATTCCCATTATAATCATCTAAATGAGATCCTACAATTGCCTTATTGCCTGAAATAGATACAGACCATCCAAAGTTGTCATATTGATCAAGATCAGATGCCTTAATTTTATTTACTTCAGTCCAGGTAGTGCCGATTTTCTCGAAAATATAGCTAGATCCAGCGTTAATAATTGTAAAAAAGCCACCATTCCAACCATCGGCACTGTTTGGAGATCCTACAATAATATAGTTATTAGATATGTCAACAGAATATCCAAAAGTAAAATATTCATATTCATCTGACGCTGTTATTTTTTGAGTTTCTGCCCAATTAGTTCCATTGTGCTCAAAAACATAGGCAGAACCAGAACTTAGCACATTGTTGTTTTTGTCATCAAATTTTGAACCAATAACAGCTGCATTGCCATCAATAGAAACTGCATTGCCAAAATAATCATCTGGAGCTCCATCTGAAGGAGTTATTTTTTGACTTTGTACCCAAAAGCTTCCGATTAATTCAAAAATATAAGCAGAGCCAGATTCATTGCCATTATCATCATCTCTTAAGGATCCAACAATTGCCCTATTGCCAGATATTGAAACAGTATATCCAAACTCATCTCCAGCAGCTCCATCAGAAGGAGTGATCTTAGATTCTACCCAAGTACTTCCAATTAATTCATAGATATAGGCTGAACCGGATCCATTATCATCTTTATAAGATCCTGCAATTACCCGGTCTCCTGAAATAGAAACAGCATAACCAAATTCATCACCAGCAGCGGCATCAGAAGCTATTAATATTTGTGTTTGCATCCATGATCCATTATTTAGTTCATAGATATAAGCAGCTCCGGAATTGGATCCAATACTGTCATCTAAACTTGATCCAACAATTGCCCTATTGCCTGAAATTGAAACGGAAAGCCCAAATTTATCATCTACTGCACCATCAGAAGCGAGCAGCTTAGTGATCTCATCAAAATCATCGGGTGCTGAAATGGTTAGATCAAGGGTCACTACGCTATCACATCCTGCTGTATTGGTTAAGGTATGGGTTGCTGTATTATTGTTTACAATATAAGTATTGCCATCGATCCATGTATAGCTGTCGCAGGCCGTTTGCAGATCAATCCCAGTATTGTTACTGTTTATTGTTAAATTAAGCGTAACCACACTGTCACACCCAAAAGAATTAGTAAGTGTATGGGTAGCTGAATTATTGTTAGCTGTATAGGTGATGCCATCGATCCATGTATAGCTGTCACAGGCAGTTTGAATATCTGTTCCCGTATTATTGCTGTTGATGGTTAAATTAAGTGTAACTACACTATCACATCCCAGGGAATTAGTCAGGGTGTGGGTAGCTGTATTGTTGCTTGCCGTGTAAGTTATTCCATCGATCCAGGTGTAGCTGATACATTCAGTTCGTGTATCTGTACCAGAATTATTTGGCCGACTTTTGCAGCCACACACATTTATTTGCGAAATCGCCTTGTCACGCAAAACACTTTCTATGGTGTCAAGGTAAGTAAGGAAAGCAATCAGTATTGAGGACTCTCAGGCAGCGTATGCTCCCTGTTTTTATTCTCCTTTTTCAGATACTTCATAAGCGGCTGGAAGTAATTCACCATGGCTCTGGCACTGAGCTCCTGACCAATACTGGCCTGCAGATGTTCCCTCCAATCCACACTGGCACCCGGATACATTAGGTCCGTTAGGAATTCGCCGATTTCCTTAGAGCCATAATAATTGGTAGCATGTGGATCTTGTTTCAGGATCTTGTTTGCAATGTGCTCATGAACCTGGAAGAGCAGGATGTTAGATATGGCATAATCATAATACTGAGCCGCATCGTTATTGATATGGGTCTTGGATGCTGCGTCACAATACTCCTCTCCGCGCTCGCTGGGTGGGGCAATTCCCTGTACATTCTGCTTGATCTCCCACCATCGCTTATTGAACTGGTCAGGCGGAAGGTTATCTGAATAGATCGATTTCTCAAATTCCGTCATCACGCCGGCTCCCCATGGGATGAGGACGATGTAGTTCAATGCCTCCTTGAGCAGTGCTTGTGTTTCATCCGTTGCAATGCCTTCTTCCATCAATTCAAGGTTGACCAAAAATGGTTTCTGAAGTGACGCCAGCCCCATCAATGTACCCATGGCCTCATGGTAGGCCCTGTTGGCCCCTTCTCTCAAGATTATTGGAACGTCATCATTGGAGTAGGTCATGAAATAATATATATGTCCCAGCTCATGCAGGGTGGTCTCCCACCACTCCGTATTGGCTTCAATGCTCATCAGGGAACGAACATCCTTATCATTGTCTATGTGCCAGGCCGAGGCGTGGTTATTCTTCTTGTAATCTGCACCTGCTGGCAAGGCATACAGGCTAGATTTTTCATAGAATGTCGCTGGCAATGCTGGAAAGCCCAGGCTCATGTAGAAATCCTCCCCTTTTTTGACAATCCATTCATTCCCCTTTTCTTTAAGAATAGGATCTAAGTCCAGGCCTTCTACGTTGACCAGGCCTGTCCAATCCTGCCCCCAGCGGTTTGGCAGCCAATGGGCAGGCAATAGTGTAGGTACTTCAGCACTATACTTTGCCGCTAATGTATAGCGAGCCCAGGTGTGCAGCTCTCTGTACAAAGGCCAGATATCCTGGGTCATACCGCGGCACAGGTCTATCATTTCCTGGGTTGTCATGCCGTATTCGCTGACCTGGTAGTGGAAGTAATCTTCATAGTTCAGGGCTTGTACAGATTGGTTGCGAAGGTTTCGAAGGTTGACAAGGCCATCTTTAAGGTCTTTTCCCACCTCTTTTGAAGCAGTCCATGCTTCCAGGCGCTTAGCTTCATTATTTTCAGATTTCAGAAGGTTAACAATATCATTAGGTGTCACAGAATCTAAACCTATCATAAATTGAAAACCGTATAGGTCTTGCGTTTGTTTGGTATCTGCCTCGATCTTTTTGCTGACTACCTCTCCCGCAATGGCTGGAGCACCACCCGCTTTGTAAAGGATGTTATTGAGCTGTCTCCTTTCCAGGTTGTTGAGGAGACTGTCGTATTCCAGGAATCCCATAGCGTGTTCGATGTTTTCTTCGCTACCCGTAAAATCCACCATCTGCTGGTTTGCTGCAGAGGCGGCATTTCCGGAAACGGTATCTCCTTCTACGATATAGGTGTTGAGCTTCCACTCGGCCTCACTGGCTATGGTAAGCAGGCGTTGGTATTCCGCATTGTATTCTGTCAGGAATTTAGACAATGCTTCTTTGTCCAATGCTTTGTCGGTTTCTTTATTTTCTGTGTTTACTCCACAAGCGATGAGGGTTGAGAGGAGTACTATAAAAATATTGTTTTTCATGATCCAAGGATTTTTATTTGCCACCAAAGGTATTTTATTTTTTGTCTGAAATAAAAAACCAACCAAAAAGTCATATTAGAAACCACCATGGCAGCATGTCCGTAGGTTCGTAGAACTCCCTTCGGAGACTCCTGCAGAGGAAAGGCGATACCGAGCAGGTGGATGACATTCCGGTGATGGGGGAGCGGTTTTAACCCTCTAAATCGTTATAGAAAAACACCCCCTATTTTCCGATACAATAAATAATACTCTTTTCCTTAATTAAGAATTATTAGTTTTTTAAATTAAAAAAAAGCCTATCAAATCTGATAGGCTTTTAAGATGAAAGGATGTTAAAAAGTAATCGATTAAACTACTTTAACATTTGTTGCGTTCAAGCCTTTTGGACTTTCCTCAACATCATAGCTTACTTTATCCCCTTCAGTTATATCATCAGTTAATCCATTTTGATGCACAAATACATCTTTGCCACCATCATCAGGTATA
>DTSC01000106.1:4745-14832 GCA_012965625.1 Flavobacteriales bacterium
CACAAAGTTAGCATTATATCCTTCATCTAATTGGTTCATGCATCATTAACTTTTTTCTTGACCATAACGTAGGGAGCAATGAACATGTTCCTTTAGCTGCCCTATTTGTCTCCCAAAGATTCAAAAACCCTGATTGTAGAGAGCTTAGTCTTTGTACTGCCTTCTGAGAATACACCTTTCCTTGTTCATCAAAAATACGAACAAAGTAGATGCCTATAGCAGCATTGGATATATCTAATTTATTGGTATTGGCTGTAAGCACCATTCTCCCATAGATGTCATAGACCGAGACTATGCCTTCAGCTCCTTCAATGGTCAGGATGCCCGTTGTGGGGTTGGGGTATACATCAAAGTATTTTTCGTCATCAATAAATTCATCTAATGATACTGCTGTAGAATCTAAAAATAACCAGCCAATAGTTTCATGTGGCTGCAAGGTCAATGTCTCGTTAATACTTGCTCCGACCACATCCAAATAGATCAGTGTGTCTTTGGTAACAAGCCAACGGTTGTTGAACATTGAATAATCAGATACATTGATATTAGGATTAATTGTTTGAGCAGATTCTGTATGGTAAAACGTGTCAACTTGTAATTGGGCTATGCCACTAAAGGTTGTCCTACAGCATTCTTAAACATCATCTGCGCTAATTTTATTGGGCAAAACAATTTTAAGAAGAGAATACAGGTAAGTGAGAATAAACCCCCCGGCTATTATCGGTGTAGTATATGGAATCAACCATGCTATGATTAGCGATACATTGACAAACAAGATTGCTGATGCCGATATAGTTTGACTTCTGATCATATAAGGCATTGGGTATTTGATGAACATGGTTATCGTGTGGACCACAAACATTGCCATCAGAGGTAAAGTCGGATTAAAATCAAAGATACCAGCCAATAATATTACAAAAAGAATGTGGCGAATCAGCTCATTGGTAGGCGAGCCTGTTACCTTGACAATGTCGGGATCAAGCCTTGAAACTGAACGGACTAAAATAGCAGCTACAGCAACCAAACCAACAAGGCTGCAAATCCATCCGTAATGCACCCCAATAACCATTATTATAATGGTATGAGAAATAGCATCGCATACATTGTCTAAACGAGCACCGAATCCACTTCTTACATTCAGTTTCCCGGCAAGTATGCCATCCAAATCATCCATGATATTATTGTAGATGATCAAAGGAATTAGGAACTCGTAACCTTCCTCCGTAAATAATGCGATCAAAGGGAGTACACCAAGGATGGAGACAATGTTTGGTATGTTCTTGTAAATGTCGAGTCTAACGGGATTTGGCATTTATATTTCAGCTTAGCCTGCTAGGTTGTATCTGGATTGCTGCAAGAGCATTTCACAATTATGGAGGTCATCGGTAGTATCTATTTCGTACCAACGATCCATATCAAAGTAAACGCATTGCAAATGCAAACTACCGTTGCCGACCATTTCAGAGAAAAGAGCTTCATAATAATCATTTATTCTACCTGCCTCTATCCAAATATCCAAATGTTTGTAAATCCGTTTCCAGGTTTCCAGTGAAAAGCCATAGATGTTTACGGTCTTATAAGTATTGCCATTCGCATTTATATTCGCGCCAAGGTTGATAGAGGCTACCCGGTCTGTCGCAAAATGGTCAGTTGTGATGGTCGTTCCATTCATCCATGGCAATATTTGGGAAACAGCAATGGTGTCAGGTATTAGCATTTTCTCAAGTAACGGAGCTTCAAACACCAAGTCACTTTCAATTAAAAGGAATGGTTCTTTAATTGTAGCTCTTGCTAACCACAGTGAATAAATGTTATTAGTCGTTGCGAAATCAGCATTAACAACGTATTCAACAATAATGTCCCCACTATTTTTATCCAAAAAATTTCTAATCTCATGATCAAAATAACCCACAACCACGACCAACCGCTTAAAGCTATTTTCGCGTAGGCAAGTAATTAAGCGACCTAGGATTTCAATTTCATCCACTTTGGTCAGACACTTAGGCATGTTGTCAGTGATAGGTTTTAATCGGCTCCCCGTGCCAGCTGCAAGTAGCAGTGCTGTTGTTATTCTGGTTGTGTGATCCATCTTATCCATTCTATCTTTTCCTTTCTAACTGTTTAAATTGTGCAACACCATACTAACCCCACTGGCAATGCGTAGCGTTGAAGCATTGAGCAGGGAATCTACCTTCAAATGATCCAGAGAAGTGTTTTATCAACACTAAAAACTTCGGCACGAAGAGAACGTGAAGAACACTTTCTCTATATCAATAACTACACCGCATTGTGTTTTTAAAGATGAGCAGTTTATGATCATTTTTAAAAAACTCAAATTTTCAGGGTGCCTAAAGCCGTCGCGAAGGTACTAAATTTAATCGGATGTTGCTAGCTAAAAGTGGACCGATAACTGACCTTGACAACTGGCCGCGCATGGTGCTTATGCGCATCAATTCTCTTTCTCTGGTAAAACCGCTCATGTTCTGAGATAAACATTTGATCCAAAGCCTGCCTTTGGGGTTACACAATGTGATGCTCCAACCTTGTGGCAGATTAACAGATTCGTTTGTTTGGGTAATGTTGATAGGATTACAACAATCATTATTTACACAGATCCCATCACAATAAATGGTGCAGTTATTATCGCAGGTATCCGTTGTATTGCTAAAGTTACATGTAAACATTGTTTGTGCATGCAAACTTGCTGTGCTGAAAAGCAATAAACCGAATAATCATAGAGCGTTTTTCATGATTTTTAGTTTTTATCAGCAACAACCCTTTCCCTTGCCCTCTTGAATGGGTGGACAATTTATCGTGCCGTAAGAACAATACACACAGCAATCCTCCGGTTTTGGTTTTATAACATCATTGCAATTCTCACATTCGTAAAAATACTGGCATGCGTCTGTTGGCATTGTTTCTTCTTTCTGATGCCTGCAATTTGGACAGGTAATAGTAGATTGTAATACGATTGAATCTTCCATTCCATTAATTAATTGTCTCCTGGTTTATTACTGTGTAACCCGTTTGTGTTTCCACAATTTCAGATAATTCTTCTACGGTCGTGCGGGATTTATCAAATTTAACAATCGCTAATCCTTTCTTATAAGAGGAAGTAGCCTCAATTACTGCCTCTTGATCCGTCAGGCTCTTTGTAACATGATGCTCACAGCTGGAGCATGTCATCCCTTCTATTTGCAATTTCGCTTCTGCTATATTCTCTTTGCTTACCACAATGCCTGAGTTCTCTGATTGGGGGAAAAACATAGCGGAATAGTAAGGGAAAGCCAGCATAAGCCCAGCAAAAACGGTAATAATGCCCAGGAACTTCTTTGATTGTAAAAAGGAAGGCTTCTCATCTTCTTCGCAATCGCAGTCTATTTCATCCTTCTTATTCTTCAGGTGCTGATACCATGCAAAGCCCAAAACAACAATTGTAAATCCTATTAGAAAAGGCCTTGCAGGTTCCAGCCACGAAAAGGTTGCAGCAATCCCCGATATGCTTGCAACTGCAGCTATAGCGGGCACGATGCAACATAACGATGATGCAATTGCGGCCAAAAGGCCTGCTCCAATTAAAGATTTATTTGAACTCTTGTTCATGCAGCTTTGGTTTCCGAAATTGATTTATCAGTTATGAGACGGAAAAATGATTTTAGTAACTTAGCACATTCCGGTTGCAGAGAGTAATAAACGATGGCACCATCCCTGTTCCTTTCAATAATACCCCCATCCTTCATTTTGCGCAAGTGTTGTGCGATTGCAGGTATTTGCATCTCCATAATATCACTTAGATCACACACGCATAACTTCTCTTCCTGATAAAGCAAGTGTAAAATACTTAAACGGACCTCACTTCCCGCCAGCTTGAATATGTTAGATAAGTTTCCAATTACGCCCTTAGTATTCTCCACTTCATTTCTGCACTTCTTTATCTGCTCTTTGTCTGCGAAGACCCTTATACATTCCTTGCTATTCATTTTATTTGAAATTAGTTTAGGCAAATATACGAGGATGTAATTGTTTAAGCAAACTCTTAAACATAAATTGATTGTAGGGGGTAAATAAAGCTATTTTTCAGGTTTGCCGTAGGCTGCGCGTTTTTATATTTTTCCAATACAACATCTGACTTTCTCTTTAAATAACTGATAGCCAGCAATTTAGTTTTGTATTAAACCCGAATGGGAAACAATATGCTACTTTCCATGAAGGAATTTCTCCCCATGCAGTTGTGCGAATTTCCGAATCTAGCCATGAATATAAACTCATCGAGTCAATAGGAGGGGTAATTCTGGGAAAGAGGTAAGATTAGCGAACCTCTTTTACTTGGCGAAACTTGATGCCTAAGGTACGTTCGTAGTTGCGTAAAATCTTAACCTCAGAAGTGTTCACAAAACACATAGAAATACCTTCTTTGCCTGCACGTGCGGTTCGTCCACTACGGTGTGTATAGTATTCATCACTCTCCGGTAGTTGATAATGTGCAACAAAGGTCAGTCCAGAGATATCAATTCCACGTGCCGCAACGTCTGTCGCAACAAGCACGCGCAACGTTTCATTCTTAAATGCACGCATTACCTTATCGCGTTCTTTCTGGAGAAGGTCACCATGAATAGCATCTGTGGCGATATTCTTTGCGATCAATTGTTTGGCAAGATTTTGGGTTGCCACTTTTGTTTTGCAAAAGATTACCCCTCGGTTTTCGTGCTCCGATTTTAAGAATAGCTGCAGCGTATGCAATTTCTCTGAGTCATTGCACATCACATATTGGTGCGAAATATTTTTATTGATGACATTGTATCGGCTTACTTCAATGCGTTCAGCATCTTCGGCCAAGTGTTTCGAAATAATTTCTTGAATTCCGTGTGGAATGGTCGCTGAAAACAGCCATTTGTTTTCAATGGCAGGAAGAAAACACAAGATTTCATCCAATTCCTTTTTAAACCCCATGCTCAACATTTCGTCTGCTTCATCTAACACAACAATCTTCACGGCGCTTAAATTAACAGCTTTACGTTTTACCAAATCAATCAATCTACCTGGAGTAGCCACAATGATCTGCGTTGGACGTCGCAAGGATGCAATTTGGCGTTCAATGTGCTCTCCACCATATACCGCTTCGGTAAAGATTTTAGCAGAATACTTTGTGAACTTGAACAAAGCCTTGGCCACCTGTTGAGCCAGTTCACGCGTTGGACATAGAATCAAGCCCTGCACAGAACTCATGTTTGAGTCCATTTGCTTCAACAATGGAAGTCCATAGGCGGCTGTTTTTCCTGTACCCGTTTGTGCCTGTGCGACAATATCCGTTGCTCCAGCCAACAATACCGGTATGACCTTCTTCTGAATGTCCGTAGGTTCAACAATATTTAATTCAGTAAGTCCTTTTATAAAGCCTGGGCTAATACCTAATTCTTCGAAGTTTTTCAAAACAAATGAGTTGATAATTGATGCAAAGGTACACCAAAGATGAAGTGATGAAAGAAAAGTCTATTCATGTCCTTTATTACCCTGTTCTGGAGAAGGCGATTTCACGTGCTTGTCTTCCCGGGGTCCACGTTTATAAATGATCAATCCATTTAAAAAGTTACGCAAAATCTGGTCTTTCAATTTCACGTACTTCAAATGATCTTCCTTGCGACAGAAGTTCCCTACTTCACCCTTAGAGATGCGGAAGTCAACCAAGGCTAAAATTTCGACAATATCGTCATCCCGCATTTTCAAAGCGACACGTATTTTTTTAAGGACATCATTATTTGTCAAAGCCATTCTTCTTTTTTACAAAGTTAGTTAATTCAATTTGTCATAGCTGTTTTCGAATGTTGTACAACGTAGGGCTAAAGGAACAATTTCTTGCCGGCCAACTATTGTTAATTTAAAAATAGCTGATTCAGGCCTTTCCTTCCTTTTTCAGAAGATCTCTTATCTCTGCAAGCAGCTGGATGTTCTTGGGCGTTTCAACAGTTTTGTCCGTCTCGTCCTCAGCTTTGCGTTTGAGCTTATTGATCACCTTTATCACCACAAAGACCGTTAATGCAATGATAACGAAATCAATTGAGGTCTGCATAAACGCTCCGTAACGTAAATTTACGGCCTCCTGTAAGATCGCCCCTGAATCGTCCGTAAGCCGTGGCTGCAGCTCATAGGCAAGGTCCTTGAAGTCTACCCTGCCAATTACATAACCTAGTGGAGGCATGAACATATCCTCTACCAACGAGGATACTATTTTGTTAAAGGCCGCACCGATGATGATGCCCACCGCCATATCGAACATATTGCCCTTTAGTGCAAATTCCCTGAACTCGTTTAATATCTTCATTGTTTATACAGCTTAATTTTTTTTAGTTGCAGAATTTTACAGTTTATTATCAATAAGTATTCATGAACAATCACTAAATAAACATTGATTTTTTACAATGGCCAAAAATACAATATCAACGGTGTTCCTAATATAATAATAAGAAGTTCCAATGGTAATCCCATTCTCCAGTAATCAGAAAACCGGTACCCCCCTGGTGCAAGTATCAGTGCATTGCACTGATGCCCAATAGGTGTAAGAAAAGCACATGAAGCCCCTACTGCTACACTCATTAAGAATGGATCAATACTAACACCCAAAGATATTGCTATTTCAACTGCTATTGGTGCCATGATAAGAGCAGTTGCTGCATTATTGATTATATCTGAAAGTGTCATGGTAATGATCATGATTAAAATCAATACAACCCAGATAGGCAAGCTATTTGTCATGCTCACCATGGCATCTGCAATTAATTGCGTACTACCGGTTGTTTGAAGCGCATTGCTAACTGGAATCATGGCACCAAGCAGCACTATGATTGGCCAGTCTATTTGGCGGTATATTTCTCTAAGCGGAAGGATGCCCGTGAAAACATATGCCAAAACAGCTCCAACAAATGCCAATGTGATCGGCAGGACACCAAACATATTTAAGGCAATGGCTGAGCCAAAGATCAATAAGGCTAAACCCACTTTGGAAAAAACACCAATCGTAACTTCTCTTTCAGCCAGCGGCAGGAGATCAAGTAAGCTTATATTATCATCAAGATTAGAAACATTGCCTTGCAGCAGCAACACGTCACCTACTCGAAAAGATACATTGCCAAGCCGTTTATGGATTGGTTCCCCCTGTCGGGCAACAGCCATCAGTACCAAGGTATTGGAGGTGCGCTTACGCAAATAATCCCGATCGCGATTCTCCAGCGGTGAATCTGGTTTTATTAATACCTCCTTAAATGCAGTCTGGTTGTCTTTCAAACTATCAATACGTTCACGCATTAACTTTGTAAACCGCAGGCCATACTCATCCATCATTACCTTAAGGTCAACAGGATCAGCCATGATTTGAAACCTGTCTCCTTCTTGAATGATATGACCCTGGCTGGGAGTATAGACATTTTCATCTTCAGATATAAATCCAAATATAGTGAGCCTGTCCTCCGTGAAGTTTTCTATCTCTCTAACCTTCAGACCAATGAATTTGCTTTTCTCAGGAATTCTAATCTCTGTAATGTATTCGTTAATTGAGAAAAGTGATTCTGTGCCGGGTTTTTTATGCGATTTCTTTGGTATCAAGCGCCAACCAATCAGGGCTATAAACAATACACCCAACAATGTTAATGATCCTCCAACCGGACTAAAATCTAACATGGTAAATGCTTCTGGCTGAAATTGCACAACATTAATATTTTGAGATTCGAAATATTGAGCTGCGGGAGAAGACACATCTTCAAGAGCCCGTGCTTTCAAATCTATCAGTTGGATTTTACGGAAAGTAGAAATGATAATGTTAGGTGGGGTCCCTATCATAGTTATCATTCCACCCAGAATACTGGCAAATGCTAATGGCATCAGAAGAATGCTGGGCGATCGTTTTCGCTTTACAGAACTTTTAAGTGCTACAGGCAGCATTAAAGCCAGTGCACCAACATTGTTCATGATAGCTGAAAGAATAGCTGCTACTCCGCTCAGGCTTGTGATATGGGTAACTTGATGCTTGGAAAAGGGGGCTATTTGGCGAGAGATCAATTCAACTACGCCAGCATTTTGCAGTGCTCTGCTGATTATAAGCACCAAGGCTACGGTTATCACTGCCGGATGTGCAAAGCCAATAAATAAATTGGACCCATCCATGATCAAACTTGATGTTTGTCCACCCAGCACCTGGTCCACGATGAATAACGTACCTAAAGCAATAATCGAGACAATATCATATCGCAAACGTCCCCAGATAAAAAGGAGAAAAGTCATTACGATAATTAATAAAATGGCAATTTGATCAATGGTCATCATTTATTGCAATAGTAATAATACCCTAAATACAGAGCATAATTGATTATTTCTAAAACATCTCTGAATTTGATTAATGTTGGCTAACAAAGTAGTATATGTACTAAAGGTATTTATATTTATACTATGTATTTACTCAAATATACAAAATGGGGAAGAATATCTGCAGCTATCCTCCCTTAGGTGTTTTAGCTTGAGCATCCGGCCTGGTACGGCAGAAGTTCCTTTTGTTTTACTGCTTGGTTTTTGTTCTGTTTTGCTAACTTACCAAGTCAATTCTGTACCGAAACATGTGTTCGCATTAAAGTTCAATGTCCCACCCCAATATTCAAACCCACTTTGGTCTATTACTCTATATGAATAAGATTGTGTTTTAACACCGCCTAAATCCTTTGTTACAGTAATTGACGCATTAACCCCACAATCAGGTGAAGCAGTCCAATAAACAGAAGTAGCTGTTGAACCTACAACTTGTCCATCAACATAAAAAGTCAAGTTTGTAGCTCCATCATTTACTAATCCATCAGAAGCAGTCAGTCCGTACCAAAAAACAGATCTTCCTTCAAATTGACATGTTCCATCATCTTTTTTTGCACTAGAATTATAAGTTGTACTATCAAGGTCAGTACACCCTTCTTTTTTGCAACTTGTCAGTGTAGTGGCTCCAATTATTACTAACCCTAGCAATAATTGATTTACTCGTACTAGTTTCATTTTTGTTTGATTTTAATTTAATTAAATGCCTATTCTTATTTTAAGTCCTTTTTCGGCTTATTTGGACCGTTTTTAATTACCAACGGCTTACGCTAAAAAGCTTGCTGTCTCTTAGGGCAGCTATGAATTTTAGCATTTGTTGGCATGCCGTTAGTTTCTAATTATTTCTCCTTTTAAACCTTGATGAATTTGGTCTATTTCTATTTCTTGCCGCAAAATATTCTTGTTTTCTTTGTGTTTTCTCCTTTTCAAATACTTTCTTTTCATTTGCTGTCATTGGATTGTCTGTTTGCGGAAAAGGATGGTCATTTATAATTTCTATTTTCTGGTTTATTAATTTTTCAATATCTTTTATATACGCATTTTCTTCAGGTTCACAAATAGATATAGAAATACCTTCATCGCCTGCTCTACCTGATCTTCCTATCCTGTGAACATACGTTTCAGCTATATTTGGGATATCATAATTGATGACATATTTTAGCTTATCAATGTCAATACCTCTTGCAGCAATATCAGTCGCCACCAACACCCTTATTTCTCCGTCTTTAAACTGTTTCAGGGCTTTTTGTCTTTGATTTTGGGCTTTGTCACCATGTATAGCTGCTGTTTTTATTTTCTGTTTTTTTAAATACCGGACTATTTTGTCAGCACCATGTTTTGTTCTGGAAAACAACAATACCTGATTAATTTTTCGATCCTGAAGTATATTAAGAAGCAAATCTTTCTTACTTAATCTATTAGTATAATACAGGTATTGACGTATCGTTTCGGCAGTAGAAGAAACCGGACTTACTTCTACTTTGATAGGATTCGTCAGAATTTTCCTCGAAAGTTCAACAATATTATTTGGCATTGTTGCTGAAAAAAATAATGACTGCCGTTTGGGTGGTAATTTGGCAATGATCTTTCTAATATCATGAATAAAACCCATGTCGAGCATCCGGTCAGCTTCGTCCAGCACAAAATATTCAACATCCCTCAATCTAATGAAACCCTGATCCATTAGGTCTAGAAGCCTTCCAGGTGTTGCAACGAGAATGTCGACACCTCTGCGAAGAGCATT
>DTSC01000107.1 GCA_012965625.1 Flavobacteriales bacterium
ATGTGGATTGACACTGGCTTTTACCGAAGGGCCTCAGACCTCACCACCTAACCTGGATTGTCCAAATGATTGTGATGGAACGATATTAGTCATACCTAGTCCTGGTGGCCAAGGTCCATTCACCTATTCCTGGAGTACAATCCCAGTTCAAACACAACAAGCCGCTACAGGATTGTGTGCAGGAATATATACCGTTTCAATTACTGATGGTGGTGGATGCTTAACAGTTGCCATTGACTCCATTGTTGCTCCTCCGCCGGTTACAGCTGTCTTTACAGAGGTCCCTGCCTGTAATGGACAATGTAATGGTATTGCAATACTCAATGTTGGAGGAGGTTGTTCCGGCTTTGGTCAGTGTCCTTATCCTTACGTTTGGACCAACCTAACCACATTTACAACTATAATTGATACAGTAGATTCTATTTTGAGCTTCACAGGATTATGCCCTGGTGATTATTCAATTTCGGTAACTGATATTATTCCTTGCCCGGCAACAATTGTCAATGTTACTGTTACTGAAGCAGATGCATTGTTGCCAGTTGTTTCATGGACGGATGCCACTTGCCCTGGTGTATGTAATGGCTCCTCCACAATAACTGTAACTGGTGGCCTGCAACCATATACATTTAATTGGTCTAATGGACAATCAAGCTCCAATCAATCTGCGGGAACCATTGTATCAGGCCTATGTGCAGGCCCTTATGATGTAACAATTACTGATACACTAGGCTGTACAATAACAGAATCTATAACCATTGTAGAACCCTTGCCCATATCTTTTACTGCAAACCCTGTAGACCCAACTTGTAATGGAGGGTGTAATGGGACCATTTCTGTAACAGCACCTGCAGGAGGCACACCACCTTATAGCTACCAATGGAGTACCGTTCCAGTACAAACAAATATAACTGCCACAGGCTTGTGTGGCCAATCCTATTCTGTGACAGTCTCAGATATAAATCTGTGCAATACAATAGAAACATATGTACTAAACCAGGCCAATATGCTTGTAACAAATACAACCATTATTTGCACTGGTGCAGCAAATACCTCCGCAATTGCAAGTGTTGAAGTATTAAATGGCACCATGCCCTATACATACATATGGAGCAACAGTGCCACTTCCTCATCGATTAGTGGGGCTAATTTGGGAGAAACCTATGGAGTTACCATTACTGATGCAAGTGGATGTGATGGACAAGAATCGTTATTTATAGAAACTGACATATGCCCGGTTGAAATAATAGTCCCAAATACTTTTTCCCCTAATGGAGATGGCTTTAACGACACCTGGATAATAGAGAACCTGGCGGTTTACACTGATGCGAATGTTATCGTATACAATCGATGGGGAGACATTGTCTTTACATCCAATGGTTACGAAACCCCTTGGAAAGGGAAGTTTGGTACAGTTTTGCCAGCTGCGGTCTATTATTATGTTATTACCGTAGAATCCATTAATAAAACTTTTGCCGGTTCAGTAACGATCGTGAAATGATGAAACAGGGTATTAAATATTTTATTTGTTGTGTTTTTGTCTTGGGAAATTTCCTTGGATATACACAGCAGACTCCTCATTATACCCTTCATATATTCAATAACTATATGATTAACCCAGGTGTTACCGGCAGTACAGAATGCTGGGAAGCAAAGGCAGGCTACAGAACCCAATGGATGGGCTTCGAATCAGCACCTGTAACCATGTTCATCAGTGCCCATGGAAGATTAAACAGAAACAAATCCTCCTCCAAAGCATCATTCGAAGGCTTAGGGGCCTATATAATAAAAGACCAGACCGGACCCATGTCTAAATTGGGGGGCCATATTTCTTATGCTTTTCACTTTGCTGTGAGCAGGAAGGTTACAACATCTTTGGGCTTGTCATTTGGAGCAATGCAATACATTGTGGATGCTGGTGACCTTAAACCATTGAACCCGATTGATCCGGCCGTATCAAACTCAAGCAGCATCTTGCCCGACGCTAATGTAGGTATTTGGACCTATTCTGATGATTTCTTTATTGGATTGGCTGCCAGGCAATTATTACCGCTTACCATCTCTGGAACTGAAATCAGGATGATGGATCATCTTTATTTTACTGCTGGCTATCGCTTCCTGATTAACAGAACGGTTTCCATTATTCCATCCGCCCATGTAAGGATGGGATTAATTACCCCACCGCAGATAGATGCTACAATAAGGGCAGACTGGGGTAACAAATTTTGGATTGGCATGGCCTATAGAAAAATAGATGCACTTGCCGGATTGGTAGGATTTAACATATCGCCACTATTCAAGCTTGGTTATGCCTACGATTACACGCTGTCTAAAATCCGGAATTACAGCTCAAATACCCATGAGATCATCTTAGGCTTTCAGCCTAATTGTAATGGGGGTAGTAATCGGAAAATATGCCCTGCTTATATGTGATATTAATGCAGGCAATTAATGGCCTTCACAATAAAGGCAGTGATTCTATCTGAATGGCTCATAACCTCAAAGGCATTGGTCAAGACTTTCATAAAATTTGTTTTTACATCCTTTCTGGTTTTTTATCTTTACCTTTAGAAATAAATACAGCGGCTTATGGATATGGGAATTCGCATACAAAAGGATATAAGAAATATCAAACATCCTTCCATAAAATTTATAACAGGATTGAATTTAAATCTCTAAAGAAAATGCCTAGGCAACAGGAAAAATATGACGTTTGCGTAATTGGTGGTGGGCCTGCAGGATATGCTGCTGCTATGCGTGCCGTAGACTTCAAAAAGAAAGTCGTGCTAATAGAAAGGGACAAGATTGGAGGTGCAGGCATCTATAATGGCGCATTGACCTCAAAAACGCTTTGGGAGCTCTCAACCCAAATAGCTAATTCCAACAAACGCCTTAAAGAGAAAGGTGTAGAAGTAACAAATCAAGATACTATAAAATACAATGAAGTTAAAAAGGTAATTGCAGAAGCTGTTTTTGAACGGAAATTTCAATTGCAGTGCCACATTAAATTATTACAAACTGATACCTATAAACAGTATTTCAAGTACGAACGTGGCACTGCTAAAATACTTAATAGACATGAAGTATCGATTAAAAAGCAAAAAGGAGATAAAACCATTTATTCAGATAATATCATCATTGCAACTGGAAGCAGACCAAGGAAGCTGGAAAATATTCCCATTGATGAAAAAATAATACTTACCAGTGATGGGATGGACAGATTAAAGAATTTTCCTAAGTCAATGGT
This sequence comes from Flavobacteriales bacterium, assembly GCA_012965625.1. Lineage (GTDB taxonomy): Bacteria > Bacteroidota > Bacteroidia > NORP154 > NORP154 > UWMA-0041. The sequence continues at coordinate 3,245 of DTSC01000107.1, forward strand.
AATATTGGGGGCTGGAGTAATAGGCTGCGAATTTGCCACCATATTTTCAAATTTTGGTAAAACTAAAGTATACCTCATAGATAAGGCAGACAGGATTTTACCTTTTGAGGATGAAGATATTGCAACAATGGTGAACGAAAATTTAGCAAAAAATGGAGTCGTAATCCATCATGATGCAAGCGTGATACGAATGGAGATCAAAAATGGAAAGGTAGAATATGAGCTGGCTTACAAAGATGGCAGGTCTGAAGTGATCAACGTGGAGAAAGCGCTGATCTCAGTTGGAAGGATACCCAATCTTGAAGACCTGGGATTAGATCAGATAGGAGTAGAATATAAAGACGGAAGAACCATCTTAGATGATGACACCTCTACCTCTATTGACAATATTTATGCGGTTGGGGATGTTACAGCACATATTGCGTTGGTAAATGTGGCCGAGCTGGAAGGAAGACGAGCTGTAGAGAAAATGTTTGGAAAGTCTGATCGTAAGATTACCTATAAAAATATTTCAACCATCATGTTCCTTAACCCAGAGGTAGCTGCGGTTGGAATGGGTGAACAGCAGGTAAACGAAAAAGGCATACCTTACCGACTTGTAAAGCTGGACTATTCCTGTATAGCCAGGGCTATTGCCATGAGAAAAACAAAGGGGTTTTTCAAGATCCTCGTTACTGATGATGAAGAGATGAAAATACTAGGCATGCGCGCAGTTGGCGAGCATGCATCCAGTGCAATCCAAGGTGTTGCCCTGCTCATTTCAATGAACAGGGGAATTATCGATCTGGCAGACCTGATCCACCCACACCCTTCCATCATTGAAGGTATTCAGGAATGCTTGCGCATGCTTTTAGGAAAATCTATCTTTAAAGCAGAAGTATTTGAGGATAAGCTTAAATGCTATCGATGTGTTGACGGAAAAAAAATACCTATGGAAAACCTAAATCATTGAGCAAGTTTCCGGCTGTACCATAAACCAAACACACCCAAGAGTACTAACAATGTAGAAATTATTTCTGCCTGTGTAATTGAGTTGCCAAAAATAATGTACACCTCATTAACACGAATCTTCTCAACT
>DTSC01000108.1 GCA_012965625.1 Flavobacteriales bacterium
TCCCTTGGTGGAATTCCTTCGATCATGATAAATTGCAGATCTAAATACTCCTGCCAGTTACCGGCAGAAAGATGAACAGTGTCATGCAATAAGGTCCTATAATCAGAAACGTCATAAGTCCAAGTCCAACCGGAACCCAGGTCTAAACCATTTCCATATGGAGTAATAAACCTGCCAAGCTCAAAACGCTCAGTGATTTCAAAAACATCATAATACTCTATCTGGCCCAAATACAAAGTATTATCCGGAATCACCGCTGTTGAATCAATGGTATTTCCATTTGAATCATAGATATAATTATTATAATATGCATTCCAGACATACAGGGTGTCTGTTGCAATTGTAGGGTTAAGAGAGTCAGAGTACAAGAACAGGGCTACCGGATCTTGCTGAATTGAATCTAGTATCAAGATTGAGTCCACATTAGAGACATAGGTGCCTTGCTCAAAAATTACGTTAGGCCTCACATCAGTTTCCTGAAAATTTCGCATTAGATTTAATCCACTATGATTGCCCCATCCAGGTAAACCAAACAAACTGCCATCAAAAGCAGAAACTGATGCATCTGCAGCATTGACTCCAATACCCTCATTAAACTGGTAATAAGCCTGAAGGTTAGCATAATTAGGATGACCCAGATCCACATCCTTATACATATAGTCAACTATAGTAGTTTGGTCCAATGCAACATCCCATATACAGAATTCATCAATATAGCCATCATAACTATTTGTTCCTGAGCCATTAGAGCCGATCTTAAACTGACTGATTCCGCTCATTTCCTTGGTCTTTAAAACTCCAAGCTTGAATAGTGTCCCATTTAAATATATTCTCATCTGTCCTATACCAACATCTTTTAAAAAGGCCCAATGGTTCCATTTTCCTTCGAAATCCGCTGTATTAACTGGATTATCAATGCGATCATATGAAGAACCAATATTTCCTGCATCCCAATAAACACGGCTGTTTCCCCAGGGCAAATGAGAATTCAAGACCCTATTTCCAGCATTATCATAAGCTTCAAAAATATAATCGCTTTGTGGCTGTATAATGGGGTCACCATACTGCCAAAATGAAATGGTTATAAATGAATCTACATTGGAAAAAACAGCAGCAGGAATATCAACAAAATCAGGACCATTGAAGTCCAGGTAAAAATCCGTTGAAGAGCTATAAACTCCAGAGTTAAAGCCAGAACTATCTGCAAGAACCATATTATCTACGCCAGCGGCTTTATTATCATATATTAACTCAACGACTATATTTGAAATGCCATCCCATATGAAAGGATATGTATATTCAATACTTTGCCAGCCTGTTGAGATAAAGCTGGTATTTCTCGAATAGACCTCAGTAAAGCCAGACATCTCATAATCTGTAGCTATCAAACTATTCTTTGAAGAATGCTTCAGCCTAATAGTTAGCCTATCCATAGAACTTCCCAAGGATGAAAAACGAAAACGCATTCCGGAAATATCTCCAGCCGTCATGCCTGCAGCAATCAACTCAGAAGAAGTCCATAAGTATTGTGCCCTGGTGTCAGACTCAGATGACCCAAAAGGCATATTTGAATTTAAGGTACCTGTACCTACAATTCCAGAATCAAATGTAATTGTACTTGTATAACTTATATATTCTTCCCACCAAGCAGAATATTCCCAGGAGGGGGAGTTCATATACATAAAGGTATCAGGACTATCGCCATTTGCCAAAAAGGTTGGTTGGAACATCTGGGTAGAATCATATTCATTTGTATAATCATATAAATAAGTATGTGTTGTATAGTCCCATTCACCGCAAGCTGGATTTTGGTTAGGGTTACATTTTAAGGTATAATTCATCAATACTTTCTCATACCTAATAGAATCCGGTGGAAACAGAAACTTAGCGTTCTGTGGGGAACCAAATGTAAATGTTTGCACAAAGGTTGTATCTCCCTGATCAGCAAAAGTAAATACAGAACTTAGCAACAGGTGAAAACTCAGCAACACAACAAGAATGTGACATTTTTTCATAACTAAAGCTTCTGGCATAATAATGGACAATGTATATTATTATTTTTATATTACAGTCATTGCAGGCTGTAATATCAGTTTGATCCGATTATATAAGACAGACAACAGAATTATCAAAATCCAGATTAATAATGAGCTTGGACAATTCAAAAGTTAAAGATAAAGAAAATCTATATTCAAGCCTTTTCTTTCCTATTGTATTCCTTGTAACAATTTGGATGGTAAAAATCGGCGAGTTAGTTTATGGTATAAGTCTCGCTGAATATGGTGTTTTTCCCAGATCAACAAAAGGTTTAATTGGCATTCTTGCATACCCCCTTATCCATGGCAGTATTTATCATTTAATTAACAATAGTACAGCTTTATTACTGTTAAGTGTGGGAATCTTTTACTTCTACAGGGCAGTTGCATATAAAATCTATTTTTGGACCTACCTGATGTCAGGGATTTGGATTTGGGTAAGTGCAAGAGAGTCATTCCACATTGGATCCAGTGGTTTGATCTATGGATTTGCCAGCTTTATTTTCCTAAGTGGGATCTTAAGAAGAAATATCAACCTTTTAGCATTGTCCATGTTAGTTGTTTTTTTATATGGTGGTATGGTTTGGGGTATATTCCCTATTCGCCCAAACATGTCGTATGAAGGACATCTGTGGGGATCTATTGCAGGATTGATATTAGCCATTTATTTCCGAAAGGATGGCCCACAGAAAGAAGTTTATTCTTGGGAGGAGGAGGAAGAGGAACTTCTCAATAATAATATAGAATCTGACGATGAATCCTTACCATAATCACAAATGAGATCTCCATAAGGTTTCTTGAATTAATATAAATATTCTACCTTTATTTTTGGAAACCAAACCGAATTTGGACTTATTTGTTAAATAGATTAAATTAGTAAAATTAATATTCGTCGATACAAGAATGGCTTTAGCTTCTAAATGTTACCAGAAAAAAGTTTTAATGTTGTTTGGCATATGTTTTTATGCAATCAATATTTTTGCTCAGGAAGAGGCCTCTAAATATACAATTCTGCCTTTTGCAGATCAATATTGGCATCAGACTGGCCCCTATCCCACAGCTTTTAGTAATGTTGGGGTATTCTCTATTGTTGAAACTGACAATAAGAGTTTTGATAGTAATCAGCATGAGTCTATGATTCTTACACTTCCTGCTGGTTTTGAATTTAATACTGCAGCCAAACACTCTGTTACTTTTACCCCTAATAAGGACATTAAAAAAATCATTCTTGATTCTATTACCTCATCTCAGATAATTTTCACCATTAGTATAGGAAATAACGGGCAAGAAACAGATAAAATACACTTTAATAACATTGAAATAAGAGCCCTTGCACCAGATAATTCAGGCCATCTACTTCGAATTGAAAAAGAGGGGGGTAAGTTTAAAATTGATGGTAGTATAGAAAATCCTGCAAATAAAGATTCGTTTGGTTATTTACATGCAGATGCAATCATATCAGAATCTGTAGATGACGCATCAGAAAATGGCGATTTTGTTGAAGAACTTTTGATGATGCTTAAAGATGAAGAAGTATGGGGTGAGGATCCTCCAGACAGCAAAGAATTACCTGTTATCCACAAGGCAATTGAACAGATAGAAGTTAGAATTGAAAACAGGAAAAATGAGATAGACAAGCTCGAATCTATGTTAGAGACATCTGAAACTCCAGATGATGTGGTAAGACTTGTATTGGAGATTGATGCAAAGAAAAAAGCTGCCAAGAGTATAGAGCAAAATTTGATCTCTGTAAATGAGCAGCTAGAAGGACAAGGACTAAGCCAAAATGAAATAAAAAACCATGTTGAAATTATAGAATTAGAAAGACAAAAAGAGAAAAAAGAATCAGAGATTGTAAGATTAGAAAAAGAGCTAGAGAATTCATACACTCCAGATAGTATAGTTAACTTAGTAATATCTATTGATGAAAGGAAAAAGGAGTTAAATGCCCTTGAAAAGGAGTTAAGGCGAAATAAGGCCCGGGAAATTGCGCTAATGAAGATAATAAAAGAAACAGAAGCTCAAGAAAAATTGGATACAGAAATGGCTAAAACAGACTTTGATCCTGATATAAAAGAAGATGTTGAAGAAACATCTGAACCTTCTAATGTAGGAAAAGATCAAAACATCGTACAAGATAAGCCTAAAACAAATAAATATTTAGTACTAGACAACAGTTTGTTTGACTTTGACAAGTCAAGCCTAGGAATCAAGGAAATACCTTCTTTGGATCAATTG
>DTSC01000109.1 GCA_012965625.1 Flavobacteriales bacterium
GATGAAGATAATCGCATAAAGATTAATGAAGAGATTCATGGTGTTGAGGAGTATTTGCAGAAGCCTGATTTGAAAAAGGTGAAAAGTCTTGACGTGAGTGTAATAATTGATAGGATTATTGTAACCTCTGTAGATGATGAAGAGAATATTAATAGGCTGTCAGACTCTGTCCTCACTGCCTTTTATGAAGGTGAAGGTGTCTGCTGCCTGGATGTGTTTAATACTGATAGGAAAAATCATAAAACTATATCTTTCTCAAATAAGTTTGAATTGGATGGAATAACGTTTGAGAAGCCAGTGGAACATTTTTTTAGCTTTAACAACCCTTTTGGTGCATGTAGTGAATGTGAGGGGTTTGGTAGCATAATTGGAATCGACTCTAATCTGGTAGTCCCAAATAAGAGCCTCTCTGTTTATGAGGAAGCGATTGCTTGTTGGAAGGGTGAAAAGATGAAGCGCTGGAAAGATCGGTTGATTAATAATGCTGCAGAATTTGAATTTCCAATACATCGCCCATTTTCAGAACTCTCAGAACAAGAAAGAGACTTGTTGTGGACAGGGAATAAATATTTTAAAGGGTTGAATGATTTCTTTAAATACATTGAAAAGAAAAGCTATAAGATTCAGTATCGGGTAATGTTATCTAGATATAGGGGTAAAACCAAATGTCCTAAATGCAGAGGGACAAGAATACGGCCTGATGCTTCATTTGTAAAAATTAATGACCATTCCATTACAGACCTGCTTGTAATGCCAGCTTCGAAGTTGTTGCATTTTTTTGAAGACATTAAACTTAACAGCTTTGATAAAAAGGTTGGAGAGCGTCTTCTTCTTGAAATTATCACCAGGTTGAAAGTATTGTGTGATGTGGGCTTAGATTACCTTACATTGAATCGTTCTACGAACACTCTTTCTGGAGGAGAATCACAAAGAATTAACTTGTCATCTTCTCTTGGCAGCTCATTGGTTGGTTCTATGTATATTTTAGATGAACCCAGTGTTGGCCTGCATCCTCGAGATACAGCGCGATTAATAAAAGTGCTTTTATCTTTAAAGGATATCGGAAATACAGTGATCGTTGTTGAGCATGATGAAGATATTATGAAGGTAGCAGACCAAATTATTGATCTTGGACTGTATGCTGGCAGTGATGGTGGGAATATTATCTTTCAAGGTGATCATAATGCTATTTCTAGAGATAAGAAGAGTATAACAGCCTGCTACCTGAATGGTACGCTTTCTATTGATGTGCCTTCAAAAAGAAGGTCATGGACAGACCATATAAAGATAGAAGGTGCTTCTGAGAATAATTTAAATCATATTGACGCTAGGTTTCCTTTAGGAGCCATGACTGTAGTAACAGGAGTTAGTGGCTCTGGCAAATCTTCTTTGGTGAAAAATATTTTATTCCCAGCAGTGGATAAATTCCTGGGTGGATATGGCAAGAAGATAGGTGATTACAAGTCTATTTCAGGAAGCTTGGAAATGATCTCAAGTGTGGAGTTTGTCGATCAAAACCCAATAGGGAAGTCCTCTAGGTCCAACCCAGTTACCTACGTTAAAGCTTATGATGATATTCGCAGACTTTTTGCCGATCAGCAAATTTCTATTCAAATGGGTTTTAAACCGTCTCATTTTTCTTTTAACGTAGATGGTGGTCGTTGTGAAGAATGTGAGGGTGAAGGTAAAATAAAGGTGGAGATGCAGTTTATGGCTGATATCCAGCTATTATGTGATTCTTGCAAAGGAAATAGATTCAAAAAGGAGATATTGAGTGTAAGATATCAGGATAAAAACATAGCTGGTATTTTAAACCTTACCATTGATGAGGCAATTCAGTTCTTTACGAAGAATGAGGGTGTTTATGAGCGTTCAATTGTAAGAAAGCTAATGCCCTTGCGAGATGTTGGAATGGGGTATATAAAGATGGGGCAGCCGTCCAGTACTTTAAGTGGGGGAGAAGCACAAAGAATTAAACTGGCTACTTTCCTCGGAATAAAAAAAACAGATACTCAAAAAAATGTGCTCTTTATTTTTGATGAGCCGACTACTGGACTTCATTTCCATGACATTAAGAAATTGCTGCAATCATTCAATGCTTTGATAAATCAAGGACATTCCATTGTTATTATTGAGCACAATTTAGAAGTTGTCAAAAATGCAGATTGGATTATTGATTTGGGTCCTGAGGGGGGAGACGAAGGGGGGAACCTTGTTTTTGAAGGGATTCCCGAAGAGATTATCAATGAACCTAAATCTTATACAGGACGATATTTGGCCAAGAAGTTATAAATGATTAGGATATCCAGAAAAACTTTCTTTAAACCCATTAAACAAGCTGCTATATTACTTGTTTTCTGCAGCAGTGAATTGAATATATCTAGCAAATAACTATACTGACAAGGTGGAGAGAATGTGATTAACAATTTTATTGAATTTATTAAATTAGATATTACTTTTGGATAGAAAAAGAGATTTTAGCCCATTTATAGGGATAAGCCTTAAAGACTCTAAACGCATTGTATGACAATTGATCACGATAATCGGTTTAAAATTTTTTGGGAATTTTTTATTGGTATCCTTGCTACTGTTGTGGCTATTGAGTTTCCCCTGCGCATTGTTTTAGGATATGAAATCATGGAATTTCATGCCTATATGAATGCAATTATAACTCTTTGCTTTGGCCTGGATATCTATTTAGGCTTTAATACAAATACTCAATTACAAGGGAAATGGGTAACTGATAAAAGGATTATTGCCCAGAAATACTATAGAAAATGGTTTTTGATAGACCTGCTCGCTTTTATACCCTTTGATTGGATCTTGTGTATATGGTCTAGCAATCCAACCAGTTACGCTCTATTGCGAAGTATTAGGATGATCAAGGTGTTTAAAATGTTTAATTACCGAAAAACTTGGATGCATATATTATCTTTTAATGATAGCATAATTAGGCTTGGCGTTTTCCTTTACTTTATCATGTTGATCACTCATTGGTTTTCCTGCGGCTGGTTATATATTAGGAGTGATGAAGATGAGATACTGGGAATCAATGATTATATTCTTAGCCTTTATTGGTGTGTAACTACATTGACAACTATTGGATATGGTGATATTACCCCAGACAAAACAAAAATTTCCCAAGTATTATATACTATGATTGTACAAGTTTTAGGTGCAGGAACTTATGGTTATATTATTGGCAATATAGCATCAGTATTAGCCAGCCTTAATATTGCTAAAGCACATTTTATTGAGCGTATTGGAAAAATAAACACCTTTATGAAGGCACAGGATTTTCCTATAACGCTTCAAAGAAAGGTAAACGACTACTACAGCTATCTGTGGGAGACAAGGCATGGAGACGATGACGTTAATATGATATCCAATCTTCCAGAATCATTTCGATTAGATTTTGCTTATCATTTGAATAAAGGTGTATTAGAGAAAGTCCCTGTTCTTAAGGATGCAGATGAAACAATTATCCAGGATTTGGCATTAAGACTGCACCCACATGTTTTTGTTCATGGGGACACCATTTTTTCTGAAGGAGAAAAGGGGCATAAGATGTATTTTATACAACAAGGTACTGTGGAAATTTTACAAAAAGAACATGGGAGGGTTGCTATCTTGAGCAATGGTGATTTTTTTGGAGAAATTTCATTGTTATTAGACACTAACAGAAATGCTACAGTAAGAGCACTCGATTATTGCGATTTGTATTCCTTGGATAAGAAATCTTTTGACGGAGTTGTCTCTCAATATCCAGAATTTGAGAAGTAAATAAAAGAAATGGCTAATCGAATACGATTAGATATTTAAATGTTATCCACTTTGATCACCATTGTAAAATATTTGATTAGTCCTTTATTGTTTTTCAAAACGTAGTAACTAAAAAAGTAGGAAACCGCATTGCAAGCGCACACATTCCCATGCCGCCCTAAAAACCAATATTTGTTGCTGTGTATATCTGTCAACACAAATACCACAATCGTTTTCAGGGTGAACTTCGCATAACTTACCGGAAAATCGTGGCTTTATGTCCGTCGAGGATCAACTTGCGACTTGAATCGTCTTTGAATGACCTAAAAAGCAAACATCACAACATGGAAGGTATCAAGTCTTTTAAATGTCTCCGCTTGTCTGTTTTTAGATTTTGATCACTTCTGTCTCAAGCTTCTTTTCTTTCGTTTTTTTCATTCGTTTTTTCTATCTTCTCTATCTTCGTAAATAACTCTTCTTTCGTTTTATTTTATTTTATTTCAAATAATAT
>DTSC01000110.1 GCA_012965625.1 Flavobacteriales bacterium
TTCTGTTAAAGAAAGTACGAAGTATATTTATAGCAATAAAGGTCTTGCTATTGCAAATGGAGGAATGTTTTATCTGCTACTTTTAATTCCGGTTGTTGGCCTATTGATTGCTCCTTCTTATGGAGTAGTTGCTGCTACTATTGCAACAAATGTGAAAAAACCTTCTTATATTGAAAAGTAATAATATAATTAAGATAAGTGCAGTAGAGTATCTCAACACACTGCCCTTTGTTCACGGAATAAACAATTCTGGGTTTTTAAAAAACTATCTACTAGAATTGGATATTCCATCTGCTTGCGCAGAAAAAATGCTTGCACAGAAAGCAGATATTGGCCTTGTACCTATTGTTTCTTTGACAAAGCTAAAAGATTATCAAATAATTACTGATTATTGCATAGGAGCTATAAGCTCTGTAGGTTCTGTTCTTTTATTATCTGATGTCCCTATTGAAAAGATAAAATGCGTAATGCTAGATTATCATTCTCAAACTACTAATTCCTTAATAAAGGTTATCCTCTCTAAATATATGAATATTAGCGTTTTATGGGAAAATGGAAATGTTAATTACGAAAAAAGGATTGCTGGTAATAATGCTGGTATTGTTATTGGTGACAGAGCATTTGAAATGATAGGCAAGCACAGATATTCTTATGACCTTGCAAGGCTATGGAACCAATATACTGGATTGCCATTTGTTTTTGCATGCTGGGTTGCGATCGGTGAACTTCCTAAACAAGTATTGGATGATTTCTGCAAAGCAATTGATTGGGGAGTAAAACACAAGTTTGAGGCTGCAAAAAACGTCAATTCAAACATTAACCTTGAAAATTATTTTAATAATTGTATTAGCTATGACTTTGACCAAGATAAAAAAGATGCAATGGAATTATTCTTCAAGGAAGTACGACAATTAAACATAGTTGGTAATTCCGTAGGTTAAGTTTTAAATATGTTTATATTTATTTCAATTTAATAAGACAGAACATTATCTTTGCTTTCTTAAAACCCCAGAAATATTTCAATTGTTTACACCTATGAAAAAAATTCTATTATCATTTTCAATTCTTGCAATTAGTTTTATAAGTATTGCAGAGATTCCTGCCACACAAACTTCAATCAAGGATAAATTGAAGCAGATCAAGGCTAAGATGAAGTATAATAGTGAAGATTATAAGGCTGCATTAAGGCTTTATAGAGATATCTATGTTAATGAAGCTGAAAATGCTTTGATTAATTTTAGGATAGGTCAATGTCACTTAGCGTTAGGCAATGTAAATAAATCGTTAGAGTACTTTGAAAAAGCTTTTCAACTTGACAATTTCCTGCCTGGGATTAACAAATATTTGGGCCAAACATATCATCTTAAAGGAAATCTAGATAAAGCAGTAGTAGAATACAATAAATACAAAGCGACTTTATCTGCTAAGGAAATTACAAAAGACGATGTCAATCTATATTTAAGTCAATGTGAATTTGCAAAATCCTTAATGGCTAAACCAATAGAGGTTAATATCAAGAATCTAGGAAGCAATATAAATACTGAATACCCCGATTACTCTCCGTCAATATCATTAGACGGAAAAACCTTCATCTTCACCTCTAGAAGATCAGATACCAAAGGTAAAGGCCGTGATAATTATGATCATGGATATTATGAAGATATATATATATCAACCTTTGATAAAAACACCAATAGCTGGTCGCCAGCTGAAGGTATAAAAGGACGTCTAAACACAGTGTTTCATGATGCCAGCATGAGCATATCTCCTGATGGAAATGAGATATATGTATATAAAAATGTACCTAATAAAACCAGAAGTGGCGATATCTATGTATCCAGAAAAGGTCAAACAGGAAAATGGTCAAAACCCCAACCTTTACCAAAAAAGACAATAAACACCAGCTATTTTGAAAGTTCTGCATGTTTATCTGCTGATGGTAATACCCTATATTTTGTAAGTGAAAGGAATAAAGGATTTGGCCATGGAGACATTTATATGAGTAAAAGGATCTCAAGACAAGAATGGGGAGTACCAAAAAATCTAGGATCAACAATTAATACAGAAAAGGATGAAATTGGAGTTTTCATTCACCCAGATGGAAAAACCTTGTTTTTCAGTTCAAAAGGCCATAGATCGATTGGAGGATATGATATTTTCCGTTCAGTTAATGTAGATGGGAAATGGTCTACTCCAGAAAACCTTGGTTATCCTATAAACACTACAGGAGACGACGCTCATTTTGTAATGACAACTGATAACAAAACAGGTTTCTATGCTAGTTTAAGGGCTGATGGTTTTGGAGAAAAAGATATTTATGAGATAAGCTTTGAAAATTACGACGTAGTGCAAGGTGAACCAATAAAGAAAAAAGAATCACATCCTTTGGCAATACTTCAAGGAAAGGTTACAGATTCTCAAACATTACAGGGTGTAAAAGGAAAGATCTATATAATTGATCCGAAAACAAACAATAGAGAAGGAACTACCTCTACTGACGCGGATGGAAATTACTTTATAATTGTTCCTGGCAACATTGACTATGAGGTAGGTTTCAGCAATGAAAAGTTCCATAACAAGAAAGTAAAAGTACGGCTGGCTGGCGATGAGAACGCTACCTTGAAAACAACAAAGAATTTTGAAGTTGAGCGGAAGGAAAAATTAATATTTGTAAAGCCAGAGTTGTTTGAGGTACAGAACATTCTTTTCAAACTTGCTAGTGCCGCGCTTGAAATAAGTGAAGATTCAAGAATACAACTTGATGCCGTTATAGAGCAATTAGAAACTGCTCCTAGCTTCAAGATCATTATCCATGGCCATACTGATGATATGGGAAAAGAAAAATACAACCTGGAACTCTCTTTAAAAAGGGCAAATTTTATTGGTGAATATATTGAGACTAAGGGTGTAGATCAAGAAAGAATCATTGTTAAAGGATTTGGCTCTGACAGACCTATTGCATCTAATGAAACGGAACAAGGTCGTGCCGTAAACAGAAGAGTTGAAGTGAAACTTATTGAAGATTAGGAGCAGATAATTTTTACTGGCCAATATCTCCTTTCTTAGTCCAGCTGATATTGTCAAGAATCTTATCCAGATGGACCTCAAAGGTCCTGAGTTCATTGGGACCACCAGCCCTATTCCGCACCTCCTTTCTAGCTCCATCAAGGTAAATGGAAGTATATGTTGTAGGTAAATCTGTTACCGAAGTATCATATTCTTTTTCGAAACCCATATAATTTACACTACGAGCCATCTTTGAAACTGACCTTAGGTTTTCCTCAGTAATCTTTCCAGTATATATTCCCTGTTTCTCAACAAATCTTTCTCCTCGATAAACAACGTACCCACTCTTATAGAAACTTGCACTATAAATTGGACACCTCCCATAACAAGGTGTGCGTTTTATGAATGCTAATAAACTATCGTCCCCATTTTGACTAGCTCGTAGAGCATCCCTCTCTACCTTAGCATATATCTCAGTATCAATATTAATTTTTACAGGCTCATTTAAAATTACCGGAGTATTGTTTTTTTCTTCTTGAGGAGCCTGAGATATCTCAGTTTTCTTATCTGGATCAACAGTTTCCTGGTTTTTATTGATCTTACAAGAAGTGGTAATAATTACAATTATAAATGCCCCACTGATATATTTAGCTGATTTTTTCATTTCTGATAGTTAATTTTATTGAAGATCTTCAATTACCTTGCCAATAAATAATTTATGGTCTCATCCCAAGTTATTTATTCGGCTTATAACCTCTCTCCTTTGCCATTTTCTCCAATCTTTTCTGGAAATTAGACTTTTTAGGCGCTGGCTTTTTCTGATGCTCATTGATCTTTTGCAAAATTGCTTCTTCATCAATGAATCTACGCATTGCATATTGTTGACCAAAAGTAATTAGGGTGGCAATAAAATAGTAATAACTCAAGGCAGAAGCAAAATCATTAAAAAAGCCAAGGAACATAATTGGCATCATGTACATCATGATCTTCATCTGAGGCATCTGCATTTGCCCTCCCCCACTCATTTCCATATTCATCTTAACAGACAATAATGTTGCTGCGGTCATAAGCAATGTAAACAAGGAAACATGGTCACCATAAAATGGAATTGAGAATCCATTGGGAAAATCATATATCGAGTCATATGAAGAAAGGTCTGTTGCCCACAAAAAACTCTCTTGTCTTAATTCAATGGAGGCCGGAAAAAATCGATACATGGCAATCAAAATAGGGAATTGAACTAGCATTGGCAAACAGCCTCCTAATGGATTCACCCCTGTTTTCTTATAAAGTGCCATAACAGATTGCTGCTTTTTCATCGCATCGGCCTTATCAGGAAACTTATCATTTATTTTATCCACTTCTGGTTTTAACACCCGCATTTTAGCCGTTGACTTATAAGACTTGTACATCAATGGGAACAAGAGCATTTTGATAAAAATTGTCATTATAAGAATGATGATGCCATAATTACCAATGTATTTCCCAAGAAAATTAAACATTGGAATAATCAACCCTTTATTTACCCAACCAAAGATGCCCCAACCCAATGGAATAATCTTCTCAAATCCCAAACCATAATCTTGCAGTGTTTTATAATGTGTAGGTCCAAAATAGAAGAACATTGGGAATGACTCATCTCTCACATGACCATAGGGAATAGTAAAACTAGCATGCATTTCCTTCACATATTCACCATCATCCTCAGAACTTATGGATTCAATATTGGTAGGCTTATCAAAGCTAGATTCTGCAACTAGTATAGACGAGAAAAACTGTTGCTTGAATGCCACCCATTTTACTTTAGTTTGCAAATCTTTACGCTCATCGCTTGTTTCTGACAAATAGTCAACTTCGTCTTTGAAATATTTATAATATATAGTTGAATTACGCTTCTCATTGATCAAGCTTTTTTCTTGTCTAGGAATGAAATTTGACCAGTCAAAAACCAGATAACTATTATTCCTTGAGATGATGTTTTCTACACCATGGAAATTAATTTTAAAACCCAAGACATAGCTATTTCCGGAAAGACTATATTCATACTCAATATATTTATCGTCTCCAGCATATAAGCGCAGGGATATTGTTTTGGTATTGTCGCCTTCTACTTTAAATGATGAACCCTTTGGTTTAAAATAAAGGTCTCTAGTAGAAATAGTTTTAGTGCCAGCAGAAAAGATCATGTTAAACTCACACGAGTCTGTCCCACTATCTTTTACACCAAGATCTTTAAAAAGATATACTGGAAGTGAGTCGAAAGTTTTATAATTCTTAAGCTCAACAGTATGCAGCCCTCCCCCCATAGTATTAAGGGTAATCTTGACTCTGTCATTTTCCATAGTTAATAGCTGTTCCTTTCCATAAGCAGCATCAGAAAATTCACCATATTTCTGCAACATTTGAACATTTGCCTCTGACTCCCCTCGAGAAGGAATATTGTGATTTGATTCTTCAGGATTAGATTGCCCTTCATCCTTATGCTCATCAGTATCTGTCTTTGGTTCTACAATATAGGTTTCGTTGGCATTTGATACCGCTTCCAGGGAATCTCTTTTCATTTTTGCAGCTTGAATCTCCTCGGATGAAGGTTGGGTATAAATGCTATAGCCAATGAGAATGGCAAATATGAGAACTATGCCAATTATTGAATTTATGTCTTTTTCACCTCCTTGATTAAGCATACTATTAATATAATAAGGGATTTTAATTTATGATAGCTTCAGATACTTCAATTGCTGCCTTAACAAAGTTGACAAAAAGAGGGTGTGGATTGGCTACTGTACTTTTATATTCAGGATGGAACTGGACCCCTACAAACCAGGGATGATCCCTCAATTCAATAATTTCCACAAGATCGAATTCAGGATTAATCCCAGAGGCAATCATGCCAGATTTCTCAAAGTCTTCCAAAAATTCATTATTAAATTCAAACCTATGCCTGTGCCTTTCTGAAATAATATTGGCACTTCCATAACATTTTTTGGCTTTAGTGTTATTGGTTAGCTCACATGGGTAAACTCCAAGGCGCATAGTTCCACCTTTATCAGTAATTTTTTTCTGGGACTCCATTATATCTATAATGGGATTCTCAGTATCAGGATTCATCTCAGTTGAATGCGCATCCTTCAGACCCAATACATTGCGGGCAAATTCAATAACAGCACATTGCATCCCTAAACAAATGCCCAAAAATGGAATTCCATTTTCTCTTGCATACTTGATGGCCATTATTTTTCCTTCTATACCTCGCTCTCCAAATCCAGGTGCAACCAAAATACCATTAAGGTCTCCTAGCTTATCAGATAAACTTTCTTCTGAAATATCCTCAGAATCAATTCTTTCCAATTTAACCTCACAATCATTGGCAACAGCAGCATGGATAAAACTCTCTGCAATTGATTTATATGCATCATTTAGCTTAACATATTTGCCAATTAGGCCAATCCTCACCTTGCGTTTAGGATTTTTCAGCTTATTCAGGAATTGAATCCAATCATCCAGATCAGCGGCAGTGTCTGTTGGCAAAGAGAGCATTTCCAGAACAACTTTATCTAGTTTTTCTTCTTTCATCAACAAAGGTACATCATAGATTGTATCAGCATCTATAGACTCAATAACAGCATCCTGGGTTACGTTACAAAACAACGCGATTTTTTTTCTAATATCAGTATCAAGATGTTTCTCTGTCCGACAAACCAAAATATCTGGCTGAACTCCAGCCTCCAGAAAAGTTTTAACTGAATGTTGCGTAGGTTTTGTCTTCAGCTCTCCTGATGCAGCTAAATAAGGGATTAAGGTAAGATGGATTACCAAACAATCGGTTTTCATTTCCCATTTCATCTGCCTTACAGCTTCTATATATGGTAAAGATTCAATATCACCGACTGTACCTCCAATTTCTGTAATTACAAAATCATAGTCACCATCCTCCCCTAACAACTTTATACTTCTCTTTATTTCATCTGTTATATGGGGTATTACTTGAACAGTTTTGCCGAGGTACTCACCTTTTCTTTCTTTTGTAATTACAGTTTGATATATCCTCCCAGTAGTAATGTTGTTAGCTTGCGAAGTAGATATATTCAAAAACCTCTCATAATGGCCAAGGTCCAGGTCAGTTTCTGCACCATCTTCAGTCACATAGCATTCACCGTGCTCAAATGGATTCATTGTGCCAGGATCGACATTAATATATGGATCTAATTTCTGAATTGTCACATTAAAACCACGAGCTTGTAGCAATTTGGCCAAAGATGCAGAAATAATTCCCTTACCCAAAGATGAGGCAACACCACCAGTAACAAATATGTATTTTGTATCAGACATGTCCTAAACTTATATATGCTACAAAATTAGAAATTATTCAACAAATAATGTTAAAAAGCCAAGATCTTTATTAGCCAATTAAAAAGTCATACTGGCACCAAAACTGGGCAAAATCGGTAGCTGATCTACTCTTTGATATTTTGTCCTATCAAAATAGAAGATGTTCTGTCGATTATAACTATTCGTAATACTAAAAACAACCTCAAGAGTTGAATTATCTGCTAATTCAAATTTTCTCTTTACTGAGGCATCCAATCTATGATAAGTTGGCAATCTTCCATCATTAAGGGGGCCATAAACATAACCAAGCAAACCATTAGTCGCAGTATAATCTGTACTGATACCATCATCAAAAGAGTGCTTTTCAAAGACTCCTTGGGTTTGTGTAAATGGAAATCCAGTTCCAAGGTTCCACCTTGCATTCACCTCCCAATTCAAATCAGCACCAAAAGTGTAGGATGTAACAAAATTGACATTATGCCTTCTATCAAAATGTGGATTGTAATTGATCTTTTCTCCATTAGCATCCGTCATAACATCATCATACCTTGTAACAAAACCCAAAGAATAAACTACCCAGACGTACCAACGTTTGTAATCATATTTTAATAAAAAATCAGCACCATAAGCAGAACCTCTTTCAACAACAAAGTCCTTTTTCTGATAATCTGGTTTATCCTCAAATTCTGGCGTGTCATCATACAGTTTATTCCTATTAATATTAGTAAGCTGGTTAAATAGTTTATAATATCCTTCAAGATTAATGTTGATATGATTGGTAAGGTCGTATTCAAAACCCAGAATGGCATGCCGAGCTTTTTGTAGTGCATCTACAACCTCTTTACCATCAAATTCTTTCTGAAGGTTGTCAGGCCCAGACAGGAATCCATAAAACAAATTCACCACATCTCTGTCAGAAACTGCAGATATCAAGTTTTGAGAATAAAATCCACCAGCGAACTTGACTCTAAATCTGTCAGAGGCATTGTACTTCAAGCCGAATCGAGGTTCAGGAGAGAAAGTAGAAAGTGAAGCATAGTAATGTGCTCTAAAGCTGGGCTCAATTAGTAACTTATCAAAAACCTTCTTGTATTTAATATACCCTGCTAATTCAGTGGTGAAATCCGTTTGCTCTATCAACCGATCAACTTGATTATAAAATTTAAAATCAGTTTCAAATCCCAAGATCTCAAGACCATATTTTAGTTCATCCTTGCCTAAGAAATAGGTAAAATCAAGGCCCATATTAAATCCTGAAATTTTGCTCGTTCTTGGGTGGTTATCCTCTTCCTCCAGTGCAATCTTGTAATCTGAAAAAGAGAAGTTTCCTTCAACCAGAATGGGTGTATTTCCTGGAATTAACAAAAACTTACTTCCAAAACCTGAAGAATTCCAGTGAAGATCTGAAACTTGTTGATATTTAACCCTGTCATTAAAGGAGAACCCAAATAGATTTATCCTGCTGCCGTCTGAACCGTTAAAAGAAACCTTCCCATATAAATCTGTAAATGTATAGGGCAGACCTTCAGAATAATTATCATCTGAGACTTGATCAATCCAACCTTTTGTAATATTATCCATCCAGTCTGCATAAAGTAATTTTGAACTTTGTTTTAGATATGAATGTTTACCAGAAAACACAAATGTGGAGCTGCTCTTAGATTCTTCGGTTGCTTTTTTAATTGGACCTTCAAGCAGCAACTTTGCTGCAAAGGGGTTTACTGATGATTTGCCTATAATTCGTTTTCTATTGCCATCCCTGGTAGTGATGTCCATTATTGATGAGATTCTCCCACCATATTCACTGTTAAACCCACCTGTATAAACATCTGCACTTCTAATAAGATCTGCATCAAACACTGAAAATAAACCAATAGAATGAAATGGGTTATAGATGATCATGCCGTCTAGTAATACCTTATTTTGAATTGGAGACCCCCCTCTTATATATAGCTGACCACCCTGATCACCTGTAAAGACTACACCAGGTAAAACCTGAAGGTACTGTGCAAGATCTGCTTCACCACCCACAGTGGGAAGTTGTTTGATCTGTTTGGGAGTAATTTTAATTACGGATGTACGCACTTCAGTTTTAGCTTCTTGCTTATCGGCAGACACTTCTACTATACCTAGATTGATGGATGACTTTTTTATGGTAAGCTGCCTGGTTATAATCTGGTTCTTCTTTAAATTGATCGGCAAAAACAATGTATCATATCCTAGAAACGTTACGATTAGCTTATATGTGCCTTCAGGCACTTGAGATATCGTATAATAGCCATTTACATCTGTAGACGCTCCATAAGTTGTGCCCTGAAGAATAACATTGGTGTAGATAATAGGTTCACCTGTAGATTCATCATATACAAACCCCCTAACTGTACTTTTTTGGGCATAAGCCAGATGGTGGCTGCCAATTACTTGTACCAAAACAATAAAAGAGAACAAGAAAACAAATCTCATGGAATGTAAAAAATTGATTGCAAATATAGTTAATGAGACGTAAAAAACTTGATATGGATAAAAGGGTTAAACTGAATAATAGAAAATTATGCCTTTTTTCTTTAAGCATCTTCATTCCCCAACAAAACAACATACTCAAATTCCTTCTTTGCAAGTGGCATGACAGATAACCTAGACTGTTTAACCAATGTAATATTTTTAAGTTTTGGTTCTTCCTTGATCCGTTTTAATGAAACCGGAAACTTGAAGGAAAAAATCGGTTCAATGTCTACTGCAACCCATCTATCATCATCTGTAGTTGGATCCTGATAATACTCTTTGATCACCCGAGCACATCCAACAACCTCAAGCCCTTCATTGCTATGGTAAAAAAGCACCTGATCATTTAGCTTCATCGCTTTTAGATGTATTCGCGCACCATAACTTCGTACACCATCCCAATAGGTCCACTTATCTTTAAGAAATTCTGACCAGGAGTACTTATATGGCTCTGATTTTACAAGAAAATAATTCATCGGCATCTATTTAAGATACAACATTAGTGTAATATTTTAAATACCAGTTCTTTTATTAATTCTGACCCTGGCGTCGAAGCATTTCCAACACCTTTAGAGCGAAGGTCATATTCCCTTATATCTGATATTACATGCATAATTTTTACCGGGTGAAAGTTTCGAGCCGCCACTTCATATTCATTAACAAAATATGGATTAATCTTAAGGATAGATGCAACATTGTTCCTGGATTTGTCAACAATTTTATGAAATAGCACCAGTTTATTAAAATAGGAATATAGTGAGGAAATCGTTAAGACGACAGGGTTTCCAGTTGGGTTGGCGGCAAAATGATTAATAATTTGATTGGCTTTTAAGACATTTCGGATGCCAATGGCTTTTTGCAATTCAAACCGGTTAAACTCCTTGCTTATTCCGATATTTGTTTCAATATGCTCTTCATTGATTGTGGAGCCATTTGGAAGGTTAACCATTAGCTTTTCCAGCTCATTGGTAATGGTTCCTAAATCTGTACCTAAATATTCAGTTAACATTAGCAGTGCGGGAGGATTAATTTTATATCCTTGTGCACTTAAATAATTATTAATCCAGGAATGCACCTTGTTCTCATAAAGCTTACCAGATTCAAATACTACTCCGGCTTTGCCAATATCTTTAGTAAACTTTTTTCTTCCATCTAACTTTTTGTACTTGTAACAAATTACAAGGATGGTCGATTTCAAAGGGTTACCAATATATCTTTCAAGGCCTTCTATATTTTTTATCGTTTGAGCCTCCTTTATTATTACTACCTGGTAGTTTGCCATCATTGGAAAACGTTTTGCCTCAGAAATAATGGTATCAACATCAATATCCCTTCCATAAAGAATTGTTTGATTAAATTCTTTTTCTGCCTCAGTAAGCACATTGCCAGCAATATAATTACTTATCTCATCTATAAAATATGGCTCCTCCCCCATCAGGAAATATACAGGATGATAAACCTTGTTTTTTAAGTCTGATATAATCTGCTCAAACGTCATTTATCTATAATTTACAATAGCTACGAATGTACGAAATGTTCCTAAATTAAATGATAGCGATCTGTTCTGTTGATAGAAAAATCAATTTCTTTTCTTTAGACCAAAGAAACTAAACCCAGATTATTTGTAGATTCGTGTTCTATTGAATATAGTAGGGACGTATGGACGCATTGAACTTTCCGACATATGCTTTTAAGGTAAGAGCCGAAGGCGATCAAAAACAAATATTTGATGAGATCAGAAAGAAATATATTGCCCTAACACCAGAAGAATGGGTAAGGCAACACATGATCAAGTACCTAACAAAAGAAAAAAAATATCCATCTGGTTTATTTGCCATTGAAACCGGTTTAAAGTATAACAAGCTTCAGAAAAGAACAGATTTAGTTGTTTATCAACGTGATGGCTTGCCACTTCTTTTGGTTGAGTGTAAAGCACCAGGGGTAACCATCAATGAGCAACCATTCAATCAAATAGCTTCCTATAATAAAAAGCTGCAAAGCAAATACTTAATTGTAACAAATGGCATTTCTCATTATTGCTGTGAAATTGACTACTCCAATGGCAAGCTTGAGTTCCTAGATAATATCCCAGTATATTCAGACGATTAAAATGATCAATAAAATTATAACTTTAGAATAAAATTCTCGTATATAGTTAAGCTATTAAAAAGACTATGAATAGGACATTCCTTCTTTTATTATCAATAATCACCTATCTGCTAGGTGCAGGTGTCCATGCTCAAGATATTGCTGCCGACCATATACCCAGAACTGTAATTCTTAAGGTAAAACCAGCGTATCGGAATCTTTGTGGCATAAACCAGATTAACGATATTAGAATCAATTCATTCTTTGATAAAATTGAGGTAGAAAAATTAGAAAAAAAATTTCCCAATCACCGCCCCCCTGAGCAATTAAAGAATATTGACGGAGAACTGTATGCAGACCTAAGTACAATTTATGAATTTACATATAAAAAGGATTTTCAGCTGAGTAAAGTATTGAAGTATCTGGATAATTTACCTGAGATTGCCTATGCTGAGCCACACTATATTCCAAAACCATTGTTTGTGCCCAACGATGGGACTCTTTCATACCATCTTGGATTAATCCAGGCTTATGATGCCTGGGATTCTACATTTGGAGATACCAATATCGTAATCGGAATAACGGATTCAGGCACTGATACTGACCACGTTGATCTCCAGGGCAACATAAAATATAATTATGCAGACCCTATTGATGGTGTGGATAATGACTTTGATGGTTTTATTGACAATTATAGGGGATGGGATCTTGGCGGAAATGATAATGACCCCTCAATCACATCATCAAATCATGGAATATATGTTGCGGGGTTGGCAGCTGCAGTTACCAATAACGGAGAAGGAGTTGCGGGAGTTGGTTTTAATTGCAAGTTCCTACCAGTTAAAGTAAGTAATTTGACTAAAGATTTTATTGCTGCCTATGAGGGCATTGTATATGCAGCCGACCATGGTTGTCAAATAATTAATTGTTCATGGGGTGGGATTTATAAAGCCAGCCAATTTGAGCAAGAGGTTATTACCTATGCAAGCATCAATAAAAATGCCTTGGTAATAGCTGCAGCAGGTAATGATGATAATGAAGATGTGTTTATGCCTGCATCTCTAAAATATGTGCTAAGTGTTGGTGGAACAGATGCTTCGGATTTGAAGACTGAAGGACAATTTGGCTCTACATATGGAATTAACCTTGACCTCTGTGCTCCTGGAGTTGGCACTAGTTCGACAAATATTAATGGTAATTATATAACATTCGGCAATCCTGGCACATCCTGGGCCGCACCAGTAGTATCGGGATGTGCGGCGATTGTTAAATCTGTATTTCCAAACTACAACGCTATCCAAATAGGAGAACAATTAAAAGTTACCAGTGACATTATTGATACAATTGCTGGCAATAGTGCCTACATGGGGAAATTAGGTGCTGGAAGGGTGAATTTATTTAGGGCTATAACGGAAACAGACAAACCATCAATTGTGATGACCAGGAATATTATTACAGATGGAAATGACGATAAATTTGAAATTGGAGAGACAATAAATATTAGTGCAACATTTAAAAATTATCTTGATACTACCAATAACCTGTTTGTTATTTTGAGCAGTAATAATCCAAATATAACTATCATAAACAATACAATCTTTTTAGGTGCTATAAACACTTTAGACACCGCAGATAATCATTCAACACCCTTTACATTTACCATTGAGGCTACTGCAAATTATAATGAGGTAATTGGTTTAACATTCAATTATTCAGACGGAACCTATAATGCCGTTGAATATATTAATATAGTAGTCAATAGTGATATGGTTGATATTGAAATAAATGATATCAGCTCAACAATTACAAGTGAATCCAGGTTTGGATATAATGGGCTAAATCCACAACTTGGCTTAGGCTTTAGATATAAAGGAGAGCAGCTACTTTACGAAGCTGGCTTTATGGTTGGTGCATTAAAGAAAGATACCATCTATGTATCTGATAATGTTTTGGACAGCATAAGACCTGATTCAGATTTCACCAGTACATCAATAGCTGTAGCATTAACAACCCCTATTATCTCAGATTTTGATGTAGTGGTTGAAATGAATGATAATAATGCAGATTCTAATATGATGAAGATCGGACTTGAACAAAATGTATATGCCTGGGATAATGTTGCTAATGACAACTTTATTATTACAGAATATGAGATCATTAATAATGATACGATTACCATGGATAAAGTTTATGCTGGAATTTTTGCAGACTGGGACGTTCGTGATTATTCAGCTAACAGGGCATCAGAAGAGAGCTTTAATAAGATAGGATACGCTACCAGTACTGAGACTGGCAGCCCTTTTGTTGGTGTTAAACTTTTATCAAGCGGCCCATTTATTCATTATGCGATCGATAATTATGCCGGAGCTCCAGGAGTAGATATTTTCTCAAGCAACTATACTACATCCAAAAAATACACTACGTTAAGTACCCAGAGGTCAGACGCTGGACTTGTTGGAAATGGCAATGATGTGTGTGATGTTGTTAGTACAGGGCCATTCACGATTTTACCAGCAGACACTTTATTGGTTGCTTTTGCTTTAATAGCTGGAGATGACTTTATGGACCTGTTGCTCGCTGCACAAGCAGCACAATTACAATATGATTCAATCTATTATGTGGAAGACACAACAAGCTCATATATTGAAAAACAGGCTTCTG
>DTSC01000111.1:0-4730 GCA_012965625.1 Flavobacteriales bacterium
TTATCTGGGCCCTGGCAAATGCAAAAATGCACATGAACAAAAGAAATATTAAATAATTTTTTTGCATTCGTAACACGTTACTTCAAAACTATTAATCAAGTAAATAAAGGATGAACATATATTAATTAATTTTATTGTATGTGATGTGGTTAATTAATTATTTTGAAACTAATTGTGTGATTTTTTATAGATTCATACTTTCAAAATTTTGCCAAATTTATCATAAGGGTTGCACTAAATGAGGATGTTGTTTAAATCTCTTGTCTTTTTTTTCATCTTTTTAATCATTAGTGGATTCCTTAATCCTAATGACAAGGATATTACCTCAGACGACCTCTATCCTCCTTTTCTCAGTCCATTTACTCCATGGGCAGATTCTGTCTTTGCTTCTCTTTCACCTGATGAGAGGATCGCACAACTATTTATGGTAGCCGCTTTCTCAAATAAAGGTGATGAACATGTAAGGGAGATTTCTGATCTTGTTAAAACCAGCAAAATTGGCGGACTTATATTTTTCCAAGGCGGCCCTATCCGCCAAGCAAGGCTCACCAATAAATATCAAGAGATGGCAGATGTGCCCCTAATGATTGCAATGGATGCTGAATGGGGCCTGGGGATGAGATTGGATAGCACCGTTAGGTTTCCTTATCAAATGACCTTGGGTGCCATAAAAGACAATCGGCTGATATATGAAATGGGGGAAATGATCGCAAAACATTGCAGAAGACTAGGTGTCCATATAAATTTTGCTCCGGTAGTTGACATTAACAATAATCCCAATAATCCAGTTATCAACTATCGATCTTTTGGTGAAGACAGAGAAAATGTAGCATCAAAAGGCACTGCCTATATGAAAGGCATGCAAGATAATCATATCCTGGCCAATGCAAAACATTTTCCAGGGCACGGTGATACCGATACAGATTCTCACAAGGCCTTGCCATTGATTGAACATTCTAAAGAGAGACTTGACAGTCTTGAGCTATATCCATTTAAATACCTAATCAAAAGAGGTTTGGGAAGCATTATGATTGCCCACTTATATATTCCAGCCTACGAAAAGAGGAAAAATATTGCCTCCACACTGTCTGAGAATATAGTTTCTGGACTGTTAAAGGATAGCCTGAAATTTAAAGGCCTGCTCTTTACTGACGCCTTAAATATGAAAGGAGTTAGCCAATTTTTTAAGCCGGGGGTCGTAGATGTTAAAGCCTTACTTGCAGGTAATGATGTCCTGCTTTTTTCAGAAGATGTTCCGAAGGCTATTAGTGAGATCAAGAATGCTATGAGGAAAAACCTAATCACGCAAGCTGAAATAGACAGAAGATGCCTGAAAATCCTCAAAGCAAAAGAGTGGCTATATCTAAATGATTACCAGCCAGTTAATGAACACAACCTATACAATGACCTCAATAGTACGGATGATTACTTGTTGAACCGAAAATTGATGGGTTCAGCACTTACATTAATTGAAAATAAAAACCAGATTATACCAATAAAAAATCTGGATACTTTAGCCATTGCTACTCTTTCAATTGGAAATAATAACCAATCAATTTGTCATTTTCAAAAGATGGTTGAGAATTATGCTCCTGCGGATCATTATTATGTAAATAAAAAACCAACAATAGAAGAAATAGGCAATACAATAAAGAAGCTGTCAAAGTATAATCTAGTGCTTGTAAGCCTTCATTCCAATACCTATAATCCAAAAAGAAATTTTGGAATTACGAAAGAAGCCGACTCTTTGCTTTCACTTGTTAATACATCGAAAAAAGTCATCTTCACCTCCTTTTCCAGCCCTTATGGATTAGGATATCTAAAAGGACTTCAAGACATGGAGGGTGTATTGGTTTCATACAATAACAGGCAAATTAGCCAGGAATTATCTGCTCAGCTAATTTTTGGCGGAATAGCTGCAAATGGCATATTGCCAATTACAATAAGTGATACTTATCCGTTTGGAGCTGGCATAACAACTGAAGCATGCCGGATAAGATATACCATCCCCGAAGATGTAGGAATAGCATCCATGCACCTAGACTCAATTGACACTATAGCAAATAATGCTATTAACAAAGGGGCAACACCTGGTTGCCAGGTAATTTTAATAAAGGATGATGCTATAATTTATTGGAGGGCATTTGGGCATCATACATATAAAAACAATAAAGGCGTCACCAATGCTGATCTTTATGACCTTGCTTCGATAACGAAGATAGCGGCAACTGTTACAAGTTTAATGAAGCTGACTGATGATAAGAAAATCAACATAGATAGTACACTAGGCACCTATCTTCCATTCCTGGACACTACAGATAAAGGTGGACTTGTTATAAGAGAGATCCTATCGCATCAGGCAAGACTTAAACCATGGATCCCCTTCTGGCTTGAAACCATGGAGCATGTAAAATGGAACAATAGAAATAAGCGGTTTGATATTGATAAATCAAAATACATGGATGGTGTTTACGATCAGAAATCGAATGAAGAGCATCCTATTAAAGTTACCAATAACCTATGGATAGGAGAAAACTACAAAGATTCCATATTTAACCAGATCATTGCTTCGCCGCTTGAGGAAAAGAGCGAATATCTTTATAGTGATCTGGGGTATTACTTTCTGAAGGAAATAATAGACTCACTTACAGGGACATCCTTGGAACAATATTGCAGAAACAATTTTTATAAGCCATTGGGGTTAAAAACCATTGGATACCTTCCCTTGAACAAATTTGAAACAGATAAGATAGTGCCAACAGAAAATGATTATTATTTTAGGAGGTCTTTGATTCATGGGACTGTACATGATCCTGGTGCAGCAATGCTTGGAGGCATTGGTGGGCATGCTGGTTTATTTTCCAATGCCCATGATCTTGGCATCTTTATGCAAATGTTGTTAAATGGAGGCAACTATGGTGGGCATAAATACATAAAGACTGAGACTGTTTCCGAATTCACAAGATGTCATTATTGTGAAAAAAACCGCCGTGCTGTTGGATTTGATAAACCTGAAATGGATTATAGCAAGGATGGCCCAACATGTCAATGCATCTCAGAGAAGAGCTTTGGCCATACGGGTTTTACTGGCACACTGGCCTGGGCTGATCCCAATAAAAAATTAGTCTATGTATTTCTTTCAAACAGGATCCATCCAGATGCCACAAACAAGAAACTAATTATGATGAATGTAAGAACAGCTATTATGGAAACAATATATCTCGCCATTGAAAAAGGAAATTAGCAGAATGGGAAATAATTTACTGATATTTGAATATAAAACAGCATAATCGGATCTAATATGAATATTGGAATTATCTGTTTTCCGACATTTGGAGGAAGTGGTGTAGTTGCCACTCATTTGGGAAAGGCACTTGCGTTAAAAGGGCATCATGTTCATTTTATCTCTTATGAGAAACCATTTAAACTAGATGATTCTACAGAGAATTTGTATTTTCATAAAGTGCTCATCTCTGACTATGCACTCTTTGATTATCCTCCATATGAACATTCTCTTACAAATAAAATTGTAGATGTTGCCCAAGCTGAAAAACTGGATCTCCTCCATGTACATTATGCCATACCTCATGCATCTGCAGCATACATGGCCCAACAGATTCTAAAGACCAAGAAAATAAAATTGCCATTTATTACTACACTCCACGGAACAGATATTACCCTAGTGGGAAATGATCCTTCAGCCAATGAAGTAATCACCTTTGCCATGAATCAATCTACAGTATTAACGGCAGTTTCCGAGAGTCTGAAAAATGACACTTACACCAATTTCAATGTCAAAAAGGAAATTCAAGTAATTCCAAATTTTATATGTTGTAATGATTATTTAGATCAACCAGATTCCGAGTTGTCTGAAATTTATGTTGATGGAGATGAGAAAATTATAATGCATGTTTCTAATTTCAGAAAAGTAAAACGAATAGAAGATGTAGTGAAGGTTTTTGGGCTTATAAAACAATCTTTTAATGCGAAGTTGCTCTTAATAGGAGATGGCCCAGAGAGGGCAAAGATCCAAAACCTGTGTGAACAACTCAAACTATGTGATCATATTAAAATGGTCGGAAAGCTAAAGTCTACTGACAAGATACTTTCAATCGCTGATCTTTTCCTCTTAACCTCAGAAACAGAAAGCTTTGGTTTGGTAGCATTGGAAGCTATGGCCTCAAGAGTACCGGTAATATCAACAAATTCTGGAGGACTTCCTGAGGTAAACATAAATGGAAAAACGGGATACCTGAGTAATGTTGGCAATATTGAGGAAATGGCTAAAAATGCAATTTCATTATTAAAAGATGAGGCCATGCTCAAACAATTCAAAGAGAACTCGAGAAAACATGCAGAGACTTTTGATATAAAGAAAATACTACCTCAATATGAAGCTATTTACCATCGCTTCCTACAATAGCATCCTTACAAACCATCAACCTTAACCTTTTACCTGGTAACCTTCCTCCTTAAGAATTTCTTTTACTTTCTCTTTAAAATTGCCCTGAATAAGAAGAAGGCCATCTTTTGAACTGCCCCCCACCCCACATCTTGCTTTGAGCAATTTTTCAAGAAGCCTTAAGTCATCCTTTTGACCAATAAATCCAGATACTAGTGTTACTTTCTTCCCCGCCCTATGTTTCCGTTCAAACCAAACTTTCAGCAATTGTTTTTCAGGAGCAAGAGTTTCATCTTCAACAGATTCGTTATAATCATATTCAAATTCC
>DTSC01000111.1:4740-14460 GCA_012965625.1 Flavobacteriales bacterium
TCAATATTTCTCTTCTTCTTGCCCATTACCATTTTATTTGTGACTTATTATAAGGAGCTAATACATTCATCGCTAATGGATTTATTTTAACCTCAAGTTCTTTGCCTAAATGCATGTAATCTCCATCTATTTGGAGATGATCTTCTTCTTTAAAAACTGTGACTTCCTTTGCTTTGAAAATTTCCATATAGCCAGATCTGTCAATCGACCTTGTAAATAGCTGGAAAACGATCTTAAACACTTTATATATGGGAAAGTCATTAAATACACATACATCCAATTCCCCATCAGTTATCTTTGCTGAGGGCGACACAACCGCATTATTGCCATATTGAGAAGCATTGGCAATTGTCAGCACATAGGCCTTAAAAAGCCTTTCCTCACCATCTATTAATAGTTTATAATTCCTGGCTTTATAAGAGAATACCTCCTTGGCAGTAATCTTTATATATTCCCAGAATCCTCTTCTTTTCATCTTTGCAAATTTTTCTGCCATATGGGCATCAAATGCCATCCCTGCAGTACAAATAAAATGCACCCAATCATTTTCAGGATTGTTAACAGATAATGGGCGGATCAACCCAGTATCCACCTTGATAATATTTCCCTCGTTAATGACCTTCAAAGCACCTTTAAGGTGCATCGGAATGTGCAAATGCCTTGAGAACCCATTACCAGAACCAGCAGGCACAATGCCCAAGGCAACATTGCTTCCAACCAAGACAGAACCAACCTCATTTACGGTACCATCCCCACCAACAGCCACAACAATGTCATAATTATTTTTAACAGCATCTAAACATAGCTCAGAAGCATGGCCGTTTTTTTCAGTAAAAAAAATGTCATATTCATATTGATCCATATCGAGAAATCTATCGATCAACTTATCTTTCATCCGTTTAGTTCTACGGATATATCTACCAACTTGTGAACCTGAAACTGGATTGCAAATAAAACGTATGCGTTTTTTCATATCCTTACCTCACATCTATTCAACAACCATTTGATTGTTCATCAATCTAGTGTTATATGATTGAATGACACCTTTAATTTTGGTCTCCATGGCATTCCTTTTTTCATCTTCATTTAGAACAAGATTATTTTCAAGTAATGGGTCAATCTTATAATTATACAAGGTTATGGATTTTTCCCCATCAAACTGCAGCACATAAGGTCCTTCAAAAAGCTGGTATATTCCATTTAAATAGTTAAAGGCAATAGCAGGCTTTACAGCATCATCAAAAACACTAGTTCCATAAGCAATAAAATTTTGATCATAACCAACATAATCCAATATCGAAGGCATAATATCTGATTGCTGTGTTACCCTTGAATTGAGACCTTCAAGGTTTGAACCGGGATGATAGAAGATCATGGGTATTGAATACATGCCAACTATATTCTTGAAATGAGGATTATCTGACATAGCTGTGTGGTCAGCAGTAATTACAAAGAGCGTATTTGAGAACCATGGGGTTGTGGATAACGCTTTAAAAAACCTTCTTAATGAATAATCAGCATATTGAACACTTCTGTGAATATCTAAGCTGCCCTCTGCAAATTTATCTTTATATTTCTCAGGAACCATATATGGATGATGTGAAGAAAGTGATACAATACAAGTCACAAAGGGTTTCTTCAAAGTTTCCAGGCTACTGGCACAAAACTGAAAAAATTCTTCGTCAAAAATGCCCCACTTACCATCATAATCATCGTCGTTATTATATTCATCTCTGCCAAAATAATTATCAAAACCCGATAGTTCTACGTAGGAATCAAACCCCATGGTTCCATTGTTTCCACCATGGTAAAAGCTAGAAGAATACCCCTTCTTTTTTAAATGACCTGCAATACCTAATATCCTATTCCCAGCATACGCTGAAGTAATGTAAGGGGTCTCCATTAAACTAGGTAGGCCACCAAGTACTGCTGGAATACCCTCTATAGACTTCTTGCCATTTGCAAAACAGGTATTGAAGGCCAATGCATTCTCTGCAAGAGAATCCAGAAAGGGAGTATAGGTTTTCTTATTTTCAGAGAAAAAGCCAGAATACTCTGAAGAAAAACTCTCCATAATAATGATAACAACATTTGTTCTATTACTATCCATATAATCCTGGTCATTAGCAGGACTAAAAACAGGGTTGTAAACTTCATTAAGTTTATCCTCAGGATAGTAATCAAGCTCTGTTAAACCATTCTTTCCCAAAGTAGTGATAAGTGAAAAGGGGGTGTTGAGAACCAATGGTATATTTTGAGAATCAATATAGGCACCAGCATTGATTATTCCAATGGGTTTTAATTGCAGTCCACCACGACCAGCAACTATTGATCCCAGAATTATAAACATAAAACCCAATAATTTTAAAAGCGGTTTCTCATTACTACTAATTGTGTTTGACAAGGAAGTCTCAGTTTCCCTATACATTACAATACTCCGATATATCAAAACAAAATAAACAAGTACTAAATACCAGAAATCTGAGAAAAACTGGGGCCATAAGTGTAGAAAGTCGTTTCCTAAAAATATCAGCTCAAAAATATCAGCTGTTGCACGTTTAAAAGTATACTGGAAATAAATGATATCAGCCAAGTTTGTGAAAATAATGAAGGCATTTATAATATGGAACCAATATTTTAATGACAGCTGATACCAAGATGAATTTCTTTGTGGAAGTGGAATTATATGCAATAGGATAAAGGGCAGATGGATGTAAACAATTGCAGAAATATCAAACCTTATCCCATGAATAAAAATAAATATCCAATTAAACAATCCGGATTCTGTAAAAAATTCCCCATTGATTAAGAAAAATAACAACCTGCAGATAGTAAAAAGGAGCAGAATAATACCCAGCCGCTTAAAAAGAAGTTTGAAGTGAATCATCAAGGACCATTACTTATGTGAAGAGCAAATTTATAAAATAGCATCTAATCTGAGACAAAAGATCACTACTATCATCAAATATTATTTATTCTGATCAAATAATTTCTATTGGGCCATCAATTACACATAAGTATTGATGCCTTTTTTATAGATTTGTGTGCAAAGAACCCTATTGCTATGAATTCGATTAGACTAAGAGGACTGCTTGCCTCAATCATTATTGTTTTAACAAGTATAACAAGTTCTTATGCTCAAAAATGGCAGACTGATCTTGCAAGAATTGACCTTGATACACTATTTAAGCCTTTTTATCATGGCGTTGCTTCTGGCGACCCCCTTTCTGATGCAGTTATTATCTGGACCCGTGTAACCCCAGATACACAAACTACAGGAAATATAACAGTAGATTGGAAGATAGCAACAGATACTAATATGGCTAATGTTGTAAACTCCGGCACTGCAATTACCTATGATACTATAGATTATACTGTAAAGGTTGATGTTAATGGTTTACAGGCAGACACCTGGTATTATTATGAATTCAGGGCATTGAACCGAAATTCACTTATTGGCAGAACCAAAACCAGTCCAGTAGGTGATAACAGCCAGGTACGATTCGCTGTAGTTTCATGCTCAAGCTATGAGCATGGGTATTTTAATGCCTATGAAAGGATTGCAAACCGCAATGATATAGAGGCGGTCCTACATCTGGGGGATTATATATATGAATACGAGGCAGGGGGTTATTCAAACAATATCACTGGCAGAGATTATGAACCGACTAATGAGATTGTGTCCCTATCTGATTACCGTACAAGAATGTCGTTATATCACCTGGATCACGATTTGCGGTTGTTACACCAGCAATATCCCTTTATTGTGGTATGGGACGATCACGAAACTGCGAACAACTCCTGGTATGGTGGTGCAAATAATCACAATTCGTCTACAGAAGGGCCATGGCCTGACAGGAAATCAGCGGCGATCCAGGCATATTTTGAGTGGTTGCCCATCCGGAAACCAGATCAAAATGATGACGAGAGAATCTACAGAAAATTCAGCTATGGAGACCTTCTCGATCTGTACATGCTTGATACTCGTTTGGAGGGCAGGGATGAGCAGCTTGACTTTACTTCATCTCAATTAAATGATCCTAACCGTACAATTCTTGGAGCAGAGCAGTATAATTGGCTGGTCAATAAACTTGACAGCTCAACCGCTCAATGGCAAATTTTGGGGCAGCAGGTAATGGTTGCTCCCTTGGAGGCTGCAAGTATCCCACTCAATAATGACCAATGGGACGGATATCCATATGAAAGACAGAAATTCTTTAATGCAATGGATTCTAATGGAGTTAATAACCTGGTTGTCCTTACTGGGGATATACATACATCCTGGGGAAATGACCTGCCTTTTCATCCATCTATCAATTATAATTCAGGAACAGGGGCTGGCTCCATGGGTGTAGAGTTTGTAACAACCAGTATTACATCACCAGGGTTACCACTATCCATTGGCTCTGCTTTAGTCAAGTTAAACAATCCACATGTAAAATATGTTGATCTGGACCAGAAGGGATATCTAATTATAGATATCAACAAAATAACGGTACAGGCTGATTGGTATTATGTGCCTACAGTTACCAGTGTAGATTATTCTGACGCTTATGCAGAGTCGTGGTATGCCAATGACCTCGATGGTTATCTAAAAGGATCCTCTACTCCATCCACCTCAATTTTTCCTGCCCCTATTAAGCCTCCTTTACTTCCCCATAATACAAGTGTAGGTATCAGCAGTCTCCCAAATGAAGCGGTATTGTTCGGTGTTTACCCTAATCCAGTGGAGGATAAGCTTTTAGCAAAGTTCTTCTTATTGTCCCAGGCTGAAGTTAATATGAAGATCATCGATATGAGTGGCAAGGAAATAATCATAAAAAAATTAGGCACTCTGAACAGAGGGTTGTTCTACACAGATATCAATATGAGCAAATTAGCTCCGGGAGCTTATCTCCTGATATTGGAATCACCATCCCAAACATTAAGCCGAAAAATTATCAAAAATTGAAGTTATTAAATGGTTATCCAAGTCTATAGCTTACCCTAATTTTTCCAGATTTCACTTTGATCTTATGAACACTTAGACTGCCTAGGTCAGCAATATCCTCAATATGTGTTCCGCCACATGGACAGCCTACATTTGCAACCTTTACAACTCGAATAGGCTTGTCTTTAGGGACATACGCCGGTACAAAATTGCAATGCTGATGAAGTTCATCATATGATTCAACAATTAAGTCAGCCACTTTACTTCCACGTTTAATCAGCTGATTTGCTTCAAACTCTACTTTTTCAAGTAAGGCTTTCCTATCTTCAGGCTCAATCATTCCCTCATATTCAACATATGGACCATCAGGAAAGTGATACCCCTTTGTAGGTGGGAAGCTAACTCCAGCATTTGACATTGCAACATCCAGAAGATGCCCTGCAGTATGCAGTTTTGAATTTAATTGCCTTCTTTCAACGTTTACACTTAGTACTGCAACTTGACTTATTAAATCTTGACTAAGGCTTTCCTCAACAAAATGATATACAAGCCCTTCAGAAAATTTTACCGCAGTAACATTAAATACTTGATCATTAATTGTAATCAAACCCTGATCAAACGGTTGGCCCCCACCTTGGGGATAGAAAATTGTACTATCTAAAATGAATGCTTTTGAATCATCTTCTGTATCAAGAAGCCCTATAATTAGAGCTTCGGTTTCCAATAATCCTTGATCTGCTAAATAAAGAAGGTTTGTGTTTTTCAAATCTATAAAAGCCAAATTACTTGGAAGCAACACCATTTAATATCAGATGCATATGGTTTGGAGTTGTGTTTGAACCTACATGAATGGTTTTCTGAAAAGCACCAGATTCAATATCATTACTTACCTTAACGGTAATCGTTCCTTTACCACCAACAGGAATTGGTTCTTTAGGGCTGGAAATGACCGTAACCCCAGGATCTGATGTTACCTGACTAAAAATTAATGGAATAGTGCCCGTATTGGTCATCTCATAGGAGAATGAGGCCTCTGAACCTATCTTAATATTGCCCACATCCCCTGAGGTATTATTAAAAATCATCTCAGTAGTAGGTTGAGTAGGCTGAATAGGTTGATTTGGTGCACCTGGCTGGGCTTGTGTATTAAGCTGATTAGGAATGACATTTACAGGATTAGCAGGGACATTTATTCCTCCTGTTTGATTCACAAAAGGCTTGTTGGGATCCGTTTGTTCATTTGCAACATCCGACTCTGTTCCGGACAGACCATTGATGGTTTTGATGATTAATAATATTGCAATAATTCCAAGTAGTGCAATTTTAATTTGTTCTGTTTTTTCTTTGTCCATAAGTTGTTGAGTTATTAATAAATAAAAAAAGAAAGTAATTGTTAGATCTTTCGTCCTTTAACCACACGTTGCTTTTTGATATACTTATTTAGCCTTCTCATCTTGAAACGCAAATACGTATCTCCACTATTTCTTGAGGTATAGTAGGTCTGTCCATTATACTGGATCTTGCCTCGATTTCCATTCCATGAAGGTGCCATTAAGGAGTATCGTTCATTGACCTTGCTATTTGCTGCTCCAAACATTAGCCCCGCGTTATCTCCTACTTCAAAACTAACTCTCAACTTATTTTCGCCAGGCACTGACTGAACCAGGCCTGGAGTTCCTTCTTTTATTATAATCTGCTCAACTGATTGTCCAGTTTTAATAGTTAAGGTGCCTTCCACTGTTTCTTGTTCAGCATCAGACTTCTCAGCACGATTCAAAACAATATCATGCGAATTGTAGAATTGAAGTGCCTTCAGGTCAGCATCCTTCAAATTGTGTTCATCCCTAATAGATTGGGTAAAGGGAATCTTTGGCGCACATGATAGGAGGCAAGATGAAATGACTAATAAGGCAACATGGGTTTTAAGTGTTCTCATAATTTTAGATTTTCATTCTGCTTAACCAATAATCATTCCAAAAAGAATTGGTTCACTTTTTGCATAAGAATCATTATCCGCCTCAAAGATAAATAAATACTCAAACTATGCGTTTAATCGCTTAATTTGTAATTTTGACTATGGATTCAATTAGCATGAAACAGAAAGTTTTCCTTTTCTTCTCAATAATATCAGTGCTTGTTTTCACTACTTCATACACTTTGGAAACCTCCATGGTTGCTGAGGAGAAAACCTCTAAACAACAGCTGCTAATGGACATGATAACAGATGGGCTTCAAAAAAACCACTACTCACCTCCTAAACTTGATGATGATTACTCAAAGAAAGCTTATTTACAATATTTAAACAGGCTAGATTTTAACAAAAGGTTTTTAATACAGGCGGATATAGATAATTTACAGAAATATGAACTATTGCTTGACAACCATATAAGAAACTCAGATCTAACCTTCTTCAATCTTTGCTATAAATTAATAAATACGAGAACAGAAGAAACAAAATCATTCTATAAGGAGCTCTTAGAGAGTCCTTTTGATTTCTCAAAAAATGAATCATATGAATTAGATTCAGAAAAGAAACAATTTTCTGTAACTTTAGAAGACAGAAGAGAGATATGGAGGAAATCATTAAAACATGCCACCTTATCTCGTTTGACTGATAAGCTCAAGGAACAAGAACAAGCTATCGAAAAGAATGATACGTCCTTTACCGTAAATACACTTGAGGAACTTGAAAAGATTTCCAGAAAGAAAGTTGAGAAAAGCTATGAAAATTATTTTAAGCGACTGGACAAACTTGAAGAGATTGATCGATTTGCCGATTATCTAAACGTTCTTGTTAATATCTATGACCCACATACCGGATATTATCCGCCAAAGGAGAAAGAGAACTTTGACATATATATGTCTGGACAATTAGAAGGTATTGGAGCCCAGCTCCAGGAAATAGATGGCAAAATAAAAGTGTCCAGAATTGTACCGGGCAGTGCCTCCTGGAAACAAGGCCAACTTAAAGCTGGGGATTTTATCTACGCTGTAGGTCAAGGTAGTGAAGAAATGGCAGATGTAACAGATATGAGGCTTGATAATGCAGTTAAGCTGATAAGAGGCAAAAAAGGCACCGAAGTCCGGCTAAAAGTAAAAAAGATTGATGGGTCTTTTATTATCATTCCAATAATTAGGGATATTGTAATCCTTGAAGAGACCTATGCAAAGTCAGTCATTTTGCAAAATAACATGAAAGCAGGTTACATAAAGCTCCCTAAATTTTATATGGACATGAATCGGCAGGGTGGCAGAAGTTGTGCAGAAGATGTTAAAAAGGAGTTGGTTAAGCTCAAGTCAGAAGGGATTGATGGGTTAATTCTAGATCTAAGGAACAATGGTGGTGGTTCTCTTCAGGATGCAGTTAAAATGGCTGGGTTTTTTATTGAACAAGGACCGATAGTACAAATAAAAGCACGGAATGGGAATACATATAGTCTAAGTGATACAGATCCTGAAGTTTACTATAACGGACCTATGATCGTCATGGTTAATGCTTTTAGCATTTCTGCATCTGAAATTGTAGCAGCAGCTCTGCAGGATTATGGAAGGGCAATAGTAATTGGCAGTGAGGTTACTTATGGCAAAGGAACTGTTCAGCGTTTTTTAAATTTAGACAATTTTATTTCAGGAGGACAAATTGATTTTCGGCCATTAGGGTCCTTGAAGCTATCTACACAGAAATTTTATAGAATCAATGGTGGTGCCACACAACTTCGTGGGGTTGCCTCTGATATTGTATTGCATGATAATTACACATATATAGATGTAGGAGAAAAGCAGTTGGACAATTATTTGTTATGGGACGAAATTACTCCCGGCACTTTTAATAAATCTAATGTTGTTAGCAATCTGGATAACATTAGGAAGAAGAGTGCAAAACGGATATTGGTCAATCCTAGTTTTCAACTAACTGAGGAAAATGCCAAAAGACTTAAGGGTTTGCAAGACCAGACTATCGTTTCATTAAATTTGGAAGAATTCAGAATGGAAATTAATAAACTGGATAAAGAGGCAAAGAAATTTAAAGAAATTGGAAAGGATAGTACAGGGCTAGAAATTTCTCAGCTAATCGTTGAAATAAAAGAGGAGGAAAATGACTCCGCTAAAATAGAAAGAACTGAAAATTGGCATAAGAAATTGAGCAAGGATATATATCTATTTGAAGCCACAGAAGTATTAAAGGACATGTACTTTAGCAACACTGGACATTTTCCAGAAAAAAAATAACATACCTAATCTAAAATACCTATCAAGGTAAACATAAATGCAAATTCCAAAGCCGATTCCTTGTGTTGCCTAAACCTTCCAGATTTTCCTCCATGGCCTGCGTCCATATTAGTATGTAGCAATAAAAGATTATCATCTGTCTTCAGATCTCTGAGCTTAGCAACCCATTTCGTTGGCTCATAATATTGTACCTGGGAATCATGCAGGCCTGATGTGACTAACATTGCAGGGTAATCCTTAGCTTCCACATTATCATAGGGTGAATAAGAGTGTATATAGTCATAATACTCTTTATCATTCGGATTTCCCCACTCATCGTATTCTCCTGTTGTCAACGGGATTGATTCATCCAACATGGTGGTTACGACATCAACAAATGGAACTGCAGCAATCACCCCTTTAAACATTTCTGGAACAGCATTAATTACTGCACCAACCAGGAGCCCTCCAGCACTACCCCCCATTGCAAAAAGTTTATCTGAATTGGTGTATTTATTATCTATCATATGCTTAGAACATTCAATAAAATCTATGAAAGTATTTTTCTTTTTCAGTAATTT